>NZ_JBSGZO010000275.1:0-11414 GCF_053611045.1 Streptomyces sp. NPDC054841
CGACACGCCGCCCCCGGCCTCGATCAGGTGATCAGTCGTCGTATTCATCAGGTGACTCCTTCGGGGAGGAACACACCTGATTCATGACACTCCCCGGACAGGTGCCCGCAAACGCTGGCGCGCTCGCCGACGGGTGTCAGGTGCGCTCGTCGCCAGCCGCGCCACAAGGGGGGGTGCCCCTATGGGTTTGGTCAAGCTGGTGGGGTGGGTTGCGGGTCGTAGAAGGTGCCGTCGCGGAGCATCGCGAAGAGCACGTCGGCTCGTCGTCTCGCGAGGCAGAGGAGGGCTTGGGTGTGGTGCTTGCCCTGGCTGATCTTCTTGTCGTAGTAGGCCCTGGAGACCGGGTCGGCCAGGGCCGCGAACGCGGAGAGGAAGAAGGCCCGTTTGAGCTGCTTGTTTCCGCGTCGGGGCGGTTGTTCGCCACGGATCGAGGAGCCCGAGCTGCGGGTCGCTGGGGCAAGTCCGGCGTAGGCGGCGAGGTGGGCGGAGGAAGGGAAGTTGGATCCGTCGCCGACGTCGATGAGGATGCGGGCTCCGGTCCTGACGCCGATCCCCGGCATGGACGTCAGGACCTGGGAAAGAGGGTGGTTGTCCAGCAGTTCCTCGATCCTCGCTGCGAGGAGTTTCCGCTGGTCAAGCACCGCTTGGAGCGAGCCGGCGAGGCTGGGAACGATCAGCGCGGCTGTCTCCGTGCCCGGGACGACGACGGTCTGTTCGTCCAGGGCGGTGAAGATGTCCTCGACCGTCGCTCGGCCATCCGCGGGGCCTTCGGACGTATCAGCGTGATCAGTCGACGGCGTCCGGCCTTGCGGATCTGGGCCGGAGAACCGAACTGGTCGAGGAGCTTGAGCACCGCTGGGTGCTGCACTCGCGGACCCAGGACCCGTTCCAGCGACGGATGGATCTGCGTGAGCAGGCCCCGCAGACGGTTGCTGATGCGGGTTGCTTCGCCGGCCAGGTCGTCGTCGAAGCCGACGATCATCTCCAGTTCGGCGATGGTCTCGTCCTCGAGATCGACCGAGCGGAGAGTGTGCGGCATGACGCGGGCCGCGTCGGCGATGACGAACGCGTCGCGGGCATCGGTCTTGGCCTCACCGGGATAGAGATCGGCGATCCGCCGCATCGTCAGCCCGGGCAGATAGGCGACCGGGCAGCCCATGTCCCGGGCCACCGCCAGCGACAGGGCGCCGATGGAGGCCGGCTGGTCGACGACCACCAGTACGGTCCCGTGCTTGGCCCGAAGTTTCCCGAAGACCTCGCGGAGCTTGGGCTCGCTGTTGGGCAGCCGCTTGTCGAAGGCCTTCTTCCCGACCGGGGTGACGGCGGTGGCGTGGTGTTCGCCCTTGCCGACATCCAGGCCGAGGAAGGCACCGATGCCACTGACGTCGATCACGTGCGTCCTTCGGTCGTCCCCGCCCGGCCGTCCCACGGCACCGATCGCCACATCCACATTACGAAGAGCCTCCCGACCTGCGAAGAAGCCGGTGGTCATGCCCCTAATCAGCGGTCTGTCGATGCCTCCGGAGCCGGTGACACCACCCCCCAGGCCATACGTTCGACAGGGGGAGAAGGCCATGCCAACTCCGGAGGCCGGGCGCCCCATTGCGGGGCCACCAAAAAGGTAATGGGGGGGAACGTAATCGTTTCTTCGGTGAACTCCCGCACCCGGTCGAGTGAGTCGCCTGCGCGTCGGGGCCGGCGGCGTTCACGTCACGCACCATCCCTTCCATCAGGCCGGTACGTCGTCTGAGTGGGTTGGGGCGGTCGTGATCGGCTGCGGTCATTGTGGTGATCTTGGCCAAGGTGCGGCTGATGTCACGCCATGTCAGGCGCACCACTGGGTATGCCGATCATCTGTTCGATAGGTGTTCTTCCGACCCGGTGCCGGGCAACAGGCCCGGCGCTGCATGAGTTCGGGGGTTCGGCCTGATGAACCACATATGGATGAGACGCCTCGCCGGCCAGGTTGCGGCCGTGATGCTGCCGGTGGCGGTTCTCGCGGCGCTGCCGTCGGCGGCGATCGCGCACGACGCCGGCGAGCTGCGGGTGGAGTCTTACGTGCTGCCCGTCGGCGCGGCGAAGGCATCGCTTGGGGAACTGCAGCAGAGACGGTCTGGCACGGCTGCGGCAGCTCGCCGCCGAGTCAGAGCCGCACGCTCGGATGCCGTTGGAGACGGCGGGGCCGGCCGCCTCATGCTCCCTTGTCGCGCCGGGCGTCCGGCTCGCCGGTCCTCCCAGGGCAGGTGGGGGACCGGTCCCCGGCGGCCGCAGCGCCGCGGGCGACTGCTCCGGAGCCGGCCCGGACGATGACCTTCGATGAGTGCAAGAAGGGCCTGGGCAGCGACAAGAAGTTCTACGTCAAGTCACGCTTCGCGGTGTGCAACGGGGCATCGTTTCTGCAGACCTGGGTGCTGAACAACCGCCCCGTCGGCGAGAGCATGTTCAACGTCTGCGTGATCGGCACCATCCCGGCCAACAGCCGCACGATCAACTTCCAGTACTACTTCACCGACTTCATCACCACCGGCAGGACCGGCGCCGCCTCCATGCCGATCACCACCAAGGGGAACATTCCGCAGAGCTGGCCCTCGCGCGTGCGCTACACCCGCGGCGGCAACCTGCCCGCCGGGAGCAGGACGTTCGCTCAGTTGAAGGCCGCGGGTACCTTCAGCCAGACCGTGACCGCCGCGCCGGGGCAGGGCAGCAGCGGCTCCACCGACCTGATCTTCGCGGTATACGAGCCGGTCGTGACCTACACGGCCCCGGCGCCCTGGAGGCTCAGCGGTTCGACCGGCGGCAAGCTGTTCATGCTCGCCCCGCGCTGGGACGCCGCTTCCTACCTGGCCAAATCCACGGGCGGCGGCAACCCGGCCAGGAAGGGCGCTGCGACGTTCAGCTACGTCACCGCGCTCACGCTGAGCGCCAAGCAGGGCGCGGAGGAACAGGCAGAGGCCGCGCACATCCGTCAGGCCTTCCTTGTCCCGCAGGACGCCAAGCCGTACATGTCCGCGAAGAAGGTGCCCGGTCAGACGGCCACGGATCCACTGCACCGCACGGTGAGCAGCGCCCGCATCGATAAGAACAGGGCGGAAGCGGTCAAGCAGTGCAAGCGCTACTGGGGACCCAACTATGCCAGCGGCGGCAAGGAATGCGACGAGTACCCGTTCGCCAGCACCTACGAAGGAGCCGCGCAACCCGAGTACGACCCGGACGCCAAGAAGCTCCACTTCTCCGTGAAGCCGATCGCGCGGGACGACAACCAGGCCGGCGGCCTGATCCTGAAGAGCTTCTACGCCAAGAACCGCATCATCGACGGACTGGAAGACGGCTTCATCGTCAAGATCGTTGTCTGATCTGACGCTTCATCGGCGGGGGCGGCCACAAGACCGCTCCCGCCGCAGCGCCACCCCTCTCTATGCGTCGGTCGGCCAGAACTGGATGAGGTAGCGCTCCACTCCGACACCGGTGCCTTCGCCCTCCGACAGCGCAGCCGCCTCGGCCCGGCCGACACAGCTGACCCGTTGTCCACGCCTCCGCCGGTCGTGCAGTGGGGCAGTAGCAGCACGGTGCGCCACCGCGGGCGGTGAAGCTGCCGGCGTCCGCCGGAACACCGCCGCACCGGCGGCCCACGCCTTCCTCGGCCACGGAACACGAGCACCAGCAAAAGCACCAGCACCATTGCGCACCGGGACCAGTCCAGCTCGCCGTTCGCGCCGAGCCGATCCAGCACCACGCGGTGCAACTTTGCCCACACCCGGGCCTTGGAGCAGCCGGTAAAGCGCCGGTGGACCGTTTGCCAAGAGGCGCCGAAGACCGGCGGTAGCTGCCGCCAGGTGCAGCCCGACGTGGCGACGAAGAGGATCGCTGCCAGGACCGCGCGGTCGTCACACCGCCGCCGACCGCCACCCTGGGCGCGCACGGGCGGCTCTGGCGCCACGTCCTGGAAGATCTCCCACAGTCCGTCCGGTACCAGCTGCTCAACTATGCCCATGCCAGAGCAACGAGCCTTGGCCCCCAAGGCACCGTTTTACCCCGGTGCCTACCACCCGCCGCCCGATCCTCTACCCTGTGCCGGGCGGCGAGCAGGGGGAATCGACGATGAGCATGTACTTCGACATCGGTGACGAGACGCTGTGGAACCCGTCGAACGGTGCCGGCCGCCTCTTCGTACGGCAGGTCGAGATCTTCGAGGCGGAGCTCAAGCTGCCCTCGGGAATCGGCCAGGGCAAGTATTGGGGCGACCCGGACACACTCGAGGTCGATCCGGCCATGTACGCGGAGTTCGTACACGGCCTGGTCGCCTGGCACTGCCGGACGGGGCACTCCGTGATCCTCGCGCTCTCCGAGGGGTTCGTGGCGACGGCAGTCGCGCTCGCGCGGCGCGCGGGAATCGAGGTGGACATGCCCGAACCGGGGTCCGGCCATGTGTCTGGTGGCGTCCAGCGCGACGTGCAGGTTCCCGGCAATCCCCGGACCGCGTCAGCCGCCGTCGTCACCGCGCTGGACACGCGGGCGCGGGAGATGGACCGCTGGATGGCCCGCTGAGCCGGTACGCCCAACCGCCCCTTGCCGACCCAACACCCTGGACCCGCTAGCCGTTTCTGCCTCTTGCCTGCCCCCAACTGAGACGTCCTCTTAGACCGTGTCCTATGTGGTGAGGCGGTCGTTGGGCTGTTCATGGGTCGGGGTACGTGGAGTTGGATTGTTCCGGACGGGCTGTGGGAGATCGCCGAGCCGCTGATCCCATCGTCGAAGACGCGTCCGCAGGGCGGGGGAACGCAGGACACGCCTGATGAGACGCTGTTCGCGGCGATCATCTACGTGCTGGTCAGCGGTGTTCCTGGCGCGCGTTGCCGCCGTGCTTCGGGATATCGAAGTCGACCGCGCACCGCCGGTTCCTGATCTGGTCCAGGGCAGGTGTGTGGGGCCGGCTGCACGAGGCGATCCTGCAACGGCTGGACGACGCCGGCCTGCTAGACCTCTCCCGAGCGGTCCTCGACTTCGCCCATGTGAGGGCGAAAGGGGGGGCGAACTCACAGGTCCGAGTCCCGTGGACCGGGGCAAGCCGGGTTCCAAGATGCACGTCCTGTCGGATGCGCACGGACTGCCCCTCGCCGTCGGCGTCTCCGCCGCAAACACCCACGACAGCCTCGCGCTGAAGCCCATGGTCGCGGGTCACCAAACGAGACACGACCCCTACAACGGGCGCCACTTCAAACCCCAACGTCTGCACGCCGACAAGGCCTACGACATACCTCACCTGCGGAAATGGTTACGCGGCAAACGCATCGGCGTCCGGATCGCCCGCAAGGGCGTCGAGTCCAGCGAACGCCTTGGCCGCCGAAGGTGGGTCATCGAACGGACCATGTCCTGGCTGACCGGATACCGCAGACTCAACCACCGCTACGAACGACACCCCCGCAACTACCTGGCCTTCCTCGGCCTCGCCGCCGCCCTCTGCTGCTACAAACGCCTCATCCGCCTCACCACATAGGACACGGTCTGTAGGAGCGAGGTGGGGCGAGTTGGGCCTTGACCTGGGTATCGCTGGCTTCGGCGCCTGCGGTATCCGGGCCCCGCTGGCAGCCGCAGTTCCCCGTGAGTTCCCGGCTGATCTGGCGCGGTTGTGGCACGGGAGCTTCTGATCCGTAGCTCTAGCCAGACCGGTCAGCGACGTCCATACCGGTCACTTCGAGGGACCACAGGGACGCTATCGGACAGGGGTTGCGGTACGGCGCTGCGGTAAGTCTCGGGGTCGCTGCCCGTCAACCGGTTACGGCAGGATCGCCAACCAAACGTCCCAACTCGCAGTCGCCTGGGGTGTCACCTTCCTTGGCGGTACTGGCAAGAAGTATGGGCACATGAGGCTGCACCTCGCCGTACACGTAAACCGTGTACTTGTCTCCGCTTTTGTAGATGGCTTGACACATCCTCAAGCCCGTTGCGCCGCTGATCTCGTCCGGCCCGAGGCTGGTGTTGATCAAGGCAACTGACCCCTTGAGGCGCAGCTTCGTAATGACTGAGCTATCCGAGCCGACTGAGTCACGCACTGATTCGGGAGTAAGCGTCGGTCGGCTGCCGCAGCCGACGAGCAGCAAAGCACCCGCGAGAGCGGCAGCGTAGCGGCGTATGGCAGGCAACATGGGCCGTCCTTGATCAGAGAAAGGAGCAGGATCCTAACGCCCTACCCTCGCTGCGAGGTGTGATTTTTCATCCGCGTTGTCGGTGTGCTCGACGAAGAAGGCTGGGCCGGACCAGTTTGGAAGACCACGTATGCGGATGCCTGCTGAGCTGGGAGGTCGCTGACCTGCGGGGAAGTGGCTACGTCGCCCTGGTTCCCCGTGGTTCCCCGGTCGTCTCCCTCTGATCGAGCACGCAAGGGGCACGCCTCGGCCGGGTGGGCTGGTCAACGCTGCACGCTGAGCCTGACCTCAGAGGGTCCAGTGCCGACCCGGCGTACGCCGCGCCGGGCTGGTGCTCACCGGGGCGCGGACACCACCTCCTTCCCCCGTCAGGCCCACGCGGGTCGGCCTCGGGCAGGATTAGCGCGTGCTGCCTCTCCGACTGCTGTGGCGTGATCCCCGGCCCATCCCCCGGTTCAATCGGCAGGAGCCGGTCAACCTGATCGTCCGTGATCCCGGCTTCTACGAGCCGAGCGATGAGGATGACTGCTCGACGTACTGGTACTTCTGCCAGGCCCATGACCGCCCCTACCGGCACGAAGCCTGCGGGGAAGGGCCGCATCTCATCGCCCTGCATTGCGAAGAGCACGGGCCGGAGACCATGTGGCCGCAGCCACTCATGCTCATACTTCCGGAGGGGTTCGATCCCCCGCTGAGCGACGCGCAACTGGCCTGGGCATGGGCGGAGGACGGCGCTGTCTAGGCATGGTCCGAAAGAGACGGCCCAGGTTCGTGGCAATGGCGCGATCGGGTCCCCAGCGATCTTGAGAACCGTCGTGGCGGCGACGTCACCGTGGGTTCAAATCCCACACCCACCGCAGATGAAGGGCCCCTGACCAGGCAACTGGTCGGGGGGCGTTCGTATGTCTCCGCCCCGTGGTCGCCGGGTGTTCCCCGTACCGCTCGATCGGGCACGCGAGGGGCACGATGTTTGCCAGGGGCGGTTGCTGGGCTTCACTCCCATGCTGCTTTGAGCAGCGCGTGACCCCTACTGATGACCCGACTGGCGACAGATCGGGGCGGATGAGTCTTGCCGTCGTCTTCGGCGGGGCTTCCGTTGCGTTCTGGTTCTGCTGCCCGTTCTGGATGATCGTCTGGCTGCTGGCCTTGCCGCTGGGCCTGGCAGGCCTTGTACGGGGTTCAATCGAGTACCGCGCTGCCTCGCGTCAAAGCGCGAGCCGTGCTCAGCCTCTGAGTGGTCTGGTGCTTTCGTCCGTGGGGGCGATCGCGGCGGTCGCGTACATGGTCTTTCTGTTCACGCATCCGGACCTGCTGATTCAGGAGTAGGTCGGTGTAGTGGTCAGGCTTCTCGAGGCGCTGCCGCTGTGGTGATGTCCGAGTGAGCTATCCCGCGACAGACGAGCTGTCCTCCGCAGAGCGCGCGTTCATGATCAATGCACCCGAGCTCGACATTCTTCCCGGCGTCTGGCCGACCTGGATGAGCCGCTGGCGTCCGGGCCCGCCTCGGACCTCGTCCCGATCCTCCTGCCTCTCGTCGACAGGGGTGAATTGAGGTGTCGCGGGTCGTCCCCTGGATGGCGCCCGATGGGACTGCGGGATTCCAACCCGGCCCCTGCATCCCGAAGCCGTTCCTTCCCGCTCTTCTGTCGGACGGCCAGGCCTGGAAGTACCCGGAACCTTGTGAGTGGCTGGGCTGCCTGACATTGACCCTTACCCAGGCAGGGCAACAGATCCCCCGGTGACCCGCGGTTAGCCACGCGGGCGGTGTAGCGGCTTTGGGCTGGAGCTGCCATGGGGCGAGAGATCATGGCTCCTTACGCTGGCCGCGAATCGGGGTGGCTCCTCGCCTGCCCGCAATAGCCTGATCGGGCCCATGGTCTTCGAGGCTCGCCCCATGGTGGCTGCGTAAAGCCGGCGCAAAGCCTTGGGGCCGACCGCCCCAGCCACGACGGGCCGCCTCCACCGTCAACCCTTCGCCGGGTCGGCGTGCGGCCGGCGGCCGGGCCGTGCCGTGCCGGGCGAAGACAGGTGCGCGGGCCGAGCTTTCGGGCCGCGCTGTCGCGCCGTGCGCGGCAGAAGCGCCTTGATGAAGTGTCGCCGCGGGGGTTCCGGTCACTCAAGTCGTGGCCCGGTATGGGGTTTCACCGCTGTCGGTGCATGCGTGGTTGCGTTAGTACGAGCAGTTGGGTCTGCCGGGGCCGGCGGACCGCTCGCACCGGCCAGCCCCGTGTCCGCACCGGACGGGCGGCCGCCAGGCGCCGCGTGGGCTGCCCGTCCGGAGGGCGGACCCACTGCCGCCGGGCGCGCAGCTGGCATAGGCGCATTCGTCAGTACTCGAAGATCGGCCACCCGGCACCTGCCTGCGCCCAGTGGTGACCTGCCTGAAGGTGGTTGAGGATGACACGCTGGACGTCGTTCTCGGTGGGCAGTGACAGGGCCGTTTGCAGGTCGACGACAGTGCGGCCGTAGGCGTATTCGATTGCGTCCCGGTCGCCGGGCGTGAGCCCGGCGTCGTCGGGTGCCTGGCAGTCGGTGCTTCTGGTGTAGAAGTCGAGCTTTCCGGCGAAGCGGCGGAGTTCGTGGTCGTCGGGCAGGTACTCCCTCAGGGCGAGGTCGACCATCCAGCTGTTCACGTTGACGGGGATTGCGGTGTAGCCGAACGGAATGCCACGGCCGTACCTGCGGGGCATGCGGCGGAAGAAGGCGTGGACTTCGTCGCCCCAGGCCTTGTCCGGCGCATCGGTGAGTGGAGTCGCTGTATGGGGCACGCGCACGTCGACGTATCCATTCCAGGCCAGGGCATCGAGTTGTCCCAGCCGGTACCTGCGGCCGCGGAACACGTGCATCACGTAGTCGTGATCAAGGAACGGTGCCTGCTCATCTGCGGCCCGCCTGCGCACGGCGATCTTCTCCCCGAGGATCCCGAGGCTCCTCCAGGAGACGTCGTCGGGGACATCGATCTCACTGTGCAGGGCACGGACGGCCGAGGTAGTGGCCAGGCAGGACACCACGTAGAACCACCGGCCCGCCAGGCCGTGTTCAGGCATCACCGGGCCGACGGGCACGGGTGCATCACCACCCATCAGGTCGCGCGCGGCCTTCACGGTCCGGTCCAACAGCCACCGCCAACTCGAGCCGGCCTGGGCGACCAGTAGAGCCGCCTCGGCGATGGCCGGGTGGTCCTCGCTCGGGACGTTCAACCGCTCCAGCAACGCACCGAGTTTGTCTCCCTCGGGCAACTCCAGCGGCGGGAAAGGGCCTTCGACCTCTTCGAGCGCCTCGATCCAGTCCCGGTACTCCTCGCCCAGGCCCAGCTCAGCCCGGACATCCCCCGCGCGTATCGTCATCATGACGATAACTCTAGACCATGACTGCGGCCGTTCGGCCGGCTCCCGGCCGAGGCCAGGCAGACGGCGGCCGGGGTGTGGAGATGTCCCTGCTGACGGCACGGCTTTGTGATGTCACGGGCCCACGGCCGTGTCGCCCCCGAGCCCGCTTCCAGTGAGAAGTCCGCTCCAGCCAGCACCCTGCAGAGGGGCGGATAGGCTCACGGCCTGCCGAAGGCGAAGGGCGCAGGGAGACATGGGGCAGACCGGCGACAGCGAAGTCAGCTTCGGCGACGGCGCACGGTCGTCGAGCGGATATGCCCCCTCACAACTGACTGATGAGGCCGAAACGGCGGGACGCGCTGTGACTCCCCGACAGTCCCCGTTCGTCGCCCTTGCAACGGGTACGGCAGGAGCACGCTATCCGCGCGGGTTCGGGACCCGCTGCCAGCCGTCGACGGACCTGGTGATGAACAGCACTCGGTAGACCTCGCGGGTCCACACCGTGGCGCCTTCCCCGTGTTCGGGGAGTTCCTCGAACGCCTCTTCTTCCGAGTCGTAGCTGTACTTCCGGCCTTTCGCGTCCCGAATCATCCACTCTCTGCCGGGCAGCCCCGCGAGACCCATAGCCACGACGATCTTCCCCTCCCCGTTGGTGTGGGCGAGATCGTAGCCGCCGGGAGCTCGGGGGTGGCTGGCTGAGGGGCTTTGACCTGTGGCCTCATCCTTGTCCGGTCGGTCCTGGGGAGGCGTCGGCACTGGCCAACCTTGTCTTCCAGATCACCGGCCGCATGTAGATGCTAGTCATCGCCGACGGCCTGGGTGCGCGGCTGTCCGCCGCAACGCATGACGTGCTCGGTCAGCGAGGCGCATTGCGGCGCCGTGTCGGTTGTCGATGACCACGTGCGGCACCGAAGGACGCAGCTCCACGTCGACCGTGCTCAGGTACTCATCCCAACGTGTCAACTTCTGTGCGTCTCGGTCCGCTGAACGGAAGTGAATGAACTTCCGCATCCACTCCTTGTCGCACTGGACCCACACTGGGAAGAGGTCAGCGCCGAGATCACCGCACTGGCTGGTCAGCCGGTCCATCCATTCCGTGTCCGTCATCTCAGCGAGGAATGGCGCAGTCAGGACGGTAGAACAGCCCGACGTGAGGTTGGAGATACCGGCCGTCATCAGACGCTCGTACTCCACGGGGCGGACCTGCTTGCGGTACACGTCGCTCTCACGGTCATTTGCGTCGCTGCCCAGCGCGATCAGTAGGCGCTCTATCAGGGGTCGGGTGACCGGGTCCCTGTCGAGCAGAAGCCAGCCCGTGTGCTGGCTGAGAACGTGAGCAAGTTCAGTCTTCCCGCTACCGGCGTAGCCGCCAACGAGAACGAGAGCGGGACGACAGGGGGCGGCGATTCCACCGGCTCGCCCGATCCAGGCGGCAATGAGGCGTTGCTGCAGCCCGAGGGGGTCTCTATCTCTGCGGATGAGGCCGTGGAGAGCATGCTCGACCGATAGGCCATCCGTGCCACCAGCACTCTCCCCGCTGGGGGGAGAGGCCTCGTCGGGGAGCGGGCAGCGGAATCCAAGGTTCGATTCGCTGGCTTGGTAGAGCAAGCAGTAGGCGCGACGGAAGTGGGATCAGGGAATGCCTCTCCCTCTTCGTGCTGGCGCAGGGTCGATGGATCTGCGGCGTTACAGCTCAAGTGGGCGCCCTCGGCCACCTCGCGGGGGCGTGCAAGGACATCTTCGAAGGTCAGGTTGTGTGCCTCTCTGTGTTCTTTGAGCTTTCTCGGCTGCCATCCTGCCCGCTGCTTCATGGAGACTCCCTTCACTTTGGCCACGCCAGAGGGAGGCTAAGGGCTGTCCCGTAACTGCTGGTCACGGGTGAGATGATCTTGATGTGGCTGGTGTGATCACGGCGTCGGAGCCGTCCTGGATAGCCCCGTTC
>NZ_JBSGZO010000276.1:0-11360 GCF_053611045.1 Streptomyces sp. NPDC054841
CCCTCGCGTCGGCCACCGGGGCCCTCAGATGCTGCGACTGCCGTCCGTCGGCTCAGTACCAGTTGTTGGCCTGCCAGAAGTTCCAGGCGCCGCACGGGCTGCCGTAGCGCTCGTTCATGTACTCCAGACCCCACTTGATCTGGGTCTCGGGGTTGGTCTTCCAGTCGGCACCGGCCGAGGCCATCTTGCCGCCCGGCAGGGCCTGGACCAGGCCGTACGCGCCGGAGGAGGCGTTGGTGGCGGTCGGGTCCCAGTTGGACTCGTGCTGCACGATCTTGTCGAAGCACTGGAACTCGGCGGCCGGCATCATCTGCTTCGCCAGCTCCTGCGGCGTGGCGGCCGAGGCCGTCGACGTCGTCCCCATCACCGCACCGGCCGCACCGAGAAGCACGGCGGCACCGGCGACAACGGACTTGTTGCGGGCAGTGAAACGGGTGATCAGCGAGCGGGACAAGGCGGTACCTAACGTTCGGGGACTGTGCAGTCGCGAGGGGCGGGCCGAGCCGGGCTCGTGTGCTGGGCTTCGAGGCCCTGCGGCGCCTTGCGACGAGAACAGTTGTAACCAGGGCATCGGACCCGCCGCCGTGACCGGGCTCACCCCGTAGATACGACGTAGAGGGGGCAGGGAGGGTCGAAAGTCCCAAACTGGGCATATGGGGTTTATGTGCAGGTCAGGGGCGGTGGCCCGAAAGCGGATGCCCTGGGAAACCGACTACGAAGGCCGATCGTTCTGGGACCAAAGTCCTGTGGGCCGCCTCACCCCTCGGAAGAGGTTTTGGAGGCCTCGAAAGTGACCTGGGCCTCGAAGGCCGCGCGCCGTGTCGCCCGGCGGAGCGCCTTCAGCAGCGTCGGACCGACGGTGAGCGTCAGGACGACGGTGAGGGTGGCACGGCCCAGGTCCCAGCCGAGCGAGGTGGCCAGGACGTACGCGACGAAGCGCACCAGGTTCTCGCCGACCGGGTCGCCCGCGTGGAAGGAGATCCCCGAGGCCATGCCCGGCACGATCGTCCAGCCGTACAGATTCATGACCGTGCCGTACGCGAACGCCGCGGCGAAACCGTATCCGGCGAGCATCAGCAGCTCGGCGCGGCCCCGGAGGCGGTCCGGGCCGGGCAGCAGGCCCGCGCCCGTCGTGAACCAGCCCATCGCGAGCATCTGGAACGGCATCCACGGCCCGACACCGCCGGTGAGCAGCGCGGACGCGAACATCGTGACCGAGCCGAGTACGAAGCCGAAGCCCGGGCCGAGCACCCGGCCGCTCAGCACCATAAGGAAGAACATGGGCTCCAGGCCCGCCGTACCCGCGCCGAGCGGGCGCAGCGCGGCGCCCACGGCGGCGAGCACACCCAGCATCGCGACGGCCTTCGCGTCCATGCCGCCGTCGGCGATCGTCGCGACGACGACACCGACGAGAAGCGGCAGCAGCGCGGCGAAGAGCCAGGGGGCGTCCTGGGCGTGGTCCGTGACGGCCGCGTCCGCGCCGGCGAGCAGCGGCCAGCCGAAGGCGACGACGCCGATCGCGCTGATGAGGGCGAGTGCGGCGACGGCGCGAGGGCCGAGACGGACGGGGCGGGCCGTCACAGGGCCTCCTCGACCTGGGCCACGGTCAGCCAGGGCTCCGGGGCGAGGATCTTCGCGACCTGGGGCGCGAAGGCGGGCGACGACACCACGACGTCGGCCGTCGGGCCGTCCGCCACGACCTCGCCGTCCGCGAGGATCACCACCCGGTGCGCCAGCTCGGCGGCGAGCTCCACGTCATGCGTGGCGAGGACGATGGCGTGACCCTCGGCCGCGAGACCGCGCAGCACGGAGACGAGCCGGGCCTTCGCGGCGTAGTCCAGACCACGCGTCGGCTCGTCGAGGAGCAGCAGCGGGGGGCGGGCCGTCAGCACGAGCGCGAGGGCGAGCGCCAGGCGCTGCCCCTCGGAGAGATCCCGGGGGTGGGTCTCGTCCGGTACGCCGGGCAGCAGCGCGGTGACGAGTTCCCGGCAGGTCCCGGGCGCGGCGCCCGCGTCCGCGTCCGCGGCGGCGCACTCGGCGCCCACCGTGTCCGCATACAGCAGGTCCCGCGGCTCCTGCGGCACCAGCGCCACCTCCCGGATCAGCTCGCGGGGCGGGGTGCGGTGCGGGGTGAGCCCGCTCACGGTGACCGCGCCGGCGGTCGGCTCGACCATGCCCACCAGGGTGCCGAGCAGCGTGGACTTCCCGGCGCCGTTGCGGCCCATGAGCGCTACGGTCTCGCCGGGCGTCACGGTGAGGTCGACGCGCCGGAGCGCCTCGACCCGTCCGCGGCGGACGGCGAGACCGCGCGCTTCGGCCGCGGGGCGGCTGCGCCGGGTGTCGGGTACGGACGGGTGCGCGTCGGCTGCCGCGGGGCGGCTGCGCCGGGTGTCGGGTAGGGACGGGTGCGCGTCGGCGGCCGCGGGGTGGGTGCGCTCGGCCTGGTGGTCGGGCGGGGTTCCGCCGTCGGCTGCCGCGGGGCGGCTGCGCCGCAGGAGTCTGCCGAACAGGCTCCGGGCGGCGAGCCCGCGTGCCTCGGCTGCGGGCGCGTGGTGGGTGCGCCCGGCCTGGCGGTCGGGCGGGGTTCCCTCGCTCGCCCAGAGCTTCGCCTGGGGGTACCCCCGTTTCGCCCCGCTCGCCGGTGCGGGCCGTCGTGAGGGTGCGGGTCCTCCGGCCGTAGGTGCCTCGTCATTGGCGGCTGCGGACCGTGGGCCAGCCGGAGCCGGAGCCGCAGCCGCGGGCGGGAGCCGGTCGGACGACGCGTCCGCGGGCCCGAGCCGGTCGGCCGACGCATCCGCTGCGTCGGCGAGTGCGGTCGGGGCGGCCTCGTCGGATCCGCGAAGCGGGTCGGTGTCCGCCTCCGTACCCCATGTCTCGCCCGGGGCGGGGGCCGCCGTCGCGGGTCCGCGGTGGGGGGCCGGGGGCTCGCCCACGGCTTCGGGAAGGGGCGGGGTGGGGGAGAGAACAGCGGCCGCACCCGGAACCCGCGGCTCCGTCCCCGACAGCCGCGCCCGCAAGTCGCCCGCGCGGCGCCGCGCGTCCCGTACCGACAGCGGCAGCGGGTCCCAGCCCGCCAGGCGGCCGAGGGCGACGACCGGGGGGTGGACCGGGGAAACGGTCATGATGTCGGCGGGGGCGCCCGTCACCGGGGGCTCGCCAGGAGCCGGGAGCAGCACGACCTGGTCCGCGTACTGGACGACCCGCTCAAGTCGGTGCTCCGCCATCAGGACGGTCGTGCCCAGATCGTGGACGAGCCGCTGGAGGACCGCCAGCACCTCCTCCGCCGCGGCCGGATCGAGCGCCGACGTCGGCTCGTCCAGAACCAGCACCCTCGGGTGCGGGGTCAGCACGGAACCGATCGCGACGCGCTGCTGCTGGCCGCCGGAGAGCGTCGCGATCGGGCGGTCGCGAAGACCGGCCAGGCCCAGCAGGTCGAGGGTCTCCTCGACGCGGCGGCGCATCACGTCCGGGGCCAGGCCCAGCGACTCCATCCCGTACGCCAGCTCGTCCTCCACCGTGTCGGTCACGAAGTGGGCGAGCGGGTCCTGGCCCACCGTGCCGACGAGATCGGCGAGCTCGCGCGGCCTGTGGGTGCGGGTGTCCCGGCCGTTCACCGTGACCCGGCCCCGCAGCGTGCCGCCCGTGAAATGCGGCACCAGCCCGGAGACGGCACCCAGAAGTGTCGACTTGCCGACTCCCGACGGGCCGACGAGCAGAACCAGTTCGCCCTCGGGGACGGTCAGGTCCACCCCGGCGATCGTGGGCGCGGCGGCGTCGCCGTACGTCACCGAGACGTTCTCGAAGCGGATCACGACGACTCCTCCGGCGGTGCGGGAGCTACGAACGCGGGCATCAGGCCCACCAGGACCGACACCGCGGGCCACAGCGGCAGGGTGGGCGCGGTCAGCGGTACGACGCCGGGGTGCAGGGCGTCCGGATCGTACGAACCCGCCCGGATCATCAGCGCCGCGACCGCCACGCCCGACCCGGCCACCAGCCACGCCCGGACGCCCCAGTGGTCGGGGCGGTAGCGGGTACGGACCTGACGGCGCCCGCCGAGCCACAGCCCCGCCAGCGCCGCGGCGAACCCGCCCAGCAGCACCGGCAGTCCGTACCCCGCCCCCTCGGCCGCGAGCAGTCCGTACGAGCCGGCGCAGACCCCGAGCAGACCGCCGAGCGTGAGGGCCGACGTGGTGTGCCGGACCGCGGGCGGCACCTGTGCCGTACGCCCGTACCCCCGCGCGTCCATCGACGCGGCCACCGCGACCGACCGCTCCAGCGCGCCCTCGAGTACCGGCAGCCCGATCTGCAGCACCGCCTTCACCCCGCCGGTCGGGCGGCCGCGCAGCCGGCGGGCGGTGCGCAGCCGCACCACGTCCGCGACCATGTTCGGCGCGAACGTCATCGCGACGACGACGGCGACGCCCGCCTCGTACAGCGCACCCGGCAGCGACTTCAGCAGCCGCGCCGGGTTGGCGAGGGCGTTCGCCGCACCGACACAGATCAGCAGCGTGGCCAGCTTCGCGCCGTCGTACAGCGCGAACACCAGCTGCTCGGCCGTCACCCGGCCGCCGATCCTGATCCCCTGAGACCAGTCGGGCAGCGGTACTTCCGGCAGCGTCACCAGCAGATGCGTACCCGGAATCGGCGAGCCGAGGACGGCGGAGAAGACCAGCCGGGCCGCGATGACGAAGAGCCCCAGCTTGACGAAGGCGCCGTACGAGCGGGCCCACGGCGCGTCGGTGCGGCGCGCCGCCACGACGTACCCGGCGACGCCGACCAGCAGGCCCAGGAGAAGGGGGTTGGTGGTCCGGGACGCGGCGGTGGCCAGACCCAGAGCCCACACCCACCACGCCCCCGGGGGCAGCGCGTTGCTGCGGCTCGCCTCGGGGGCGCGCAGGACTCCGCCACGGGGCGGGCGCCGCCCCGGGCGCTCGCGGTGTGCAGCGTCGCGGCGCGTGGCGTACCGGTCCCGGCCGGGGCGGCCGGTGTGGCCGTCCGCAGGCGTCGCCGGACGGGCTGGGAACGTGCCGTTCTCGTGGGCGCGGCCGGTGTGGCCGTCCGCAGGCGTCGCCGGACGGGTTGGAAACGTGCCGTTCTCGTGGGCGCGGCCGGTGTGGCCGTCCGCAGGCGTCGCCGGACGGGCTGAAAACGCGCCCTCCTCAGGCGCCGCCGGGCGGGCGGGAAACGTGCCGTTCTCGTGGGCGCGGCCGGTGCGTCCGTCCTCAAGCGCCGGACGGGCTTGATGTGTGCGGTCGGTACCGGCACGGCGGCCGGGGCTCGGCGGGGTCATCCGCGACGGCGGCGGGACTGCCAGAACGCCGCCGCGCCCAGCGCGAGGACCGCGGCGACACCCGCGAGGAGGCCGAGCGACGGGCCGCTGCCGGTCGCCTCGGCCGTCTCGGCAGGCGCGGAGGCGGACTCCGGGGAGGACTGCGACGAGGACTGCGGGGACGCTGTCGTCGACGGGGCGTCGCCCGACACCTGTTCGCCGCAGCCCGTCCTCGGGCAGCCGGAGATCGCGCACAGCAGCGCATCCGAGTTGTAGCGCAGGGGCTCGGCCACCGCGGCGAGGGCCTCCGCACTGGTGGCGTCGGGACGGACCTGCGCACAGCCGGTGCGGGGGGCCGGCGGCGTCTCGCCCCCCGGCGCGTCGGCGGGGGTGCCGAAGTCGACGACCACGCCGACGCGCTTGGTGCCGGCCTTCGCGGGGGTACCCGCGCACAGCGCGGCGAAGCCGGGTGCGGTCCGGGGCCTGGCAGAGTCCTGCGAGTCCGCACTGACGGAGAAGCGGAAGCCGTCCACCGTGCCATCGGCCGGCCGGGCCGTGGCCGGGCCCTGGGTGGCGTACGCCCAGGCCCCGCCGTCGGACTGCCAGAACGACCAGTACCGGTAGCCCGCCGCCTGCGCGGACCCCGCGCCGCCCAGCACGGTGAGCGCGACGCCGAGGGCGAGGACGAGCGCCGTCAGTCGTGCAGGCACGACCGTGCCCACCCCTGTGCGCGTCCCGTACCACCGCGTCCCGTACCACCGCGCACCGCGGGCGCGGGCGCGGGGGCGAGTGCGGTCGGTCGCCCTCGGCATCACTGCTGCTGGTTCTTCCGGCGACCGCTGATCAGGAAGCCGATGCCCGCGCCGGCCGCGACACCCGCGCCGACGATCCACCAGATACCGGCGCTGTCGCCGCCCTTGTCCGTCTCGTCGTCCGAGTCGCCCTCGCTCGGCTGCGGCGTGGCCGCGTCCGTGGCCGTGGGCGCGGGGCCGGTCGCGTTCAGCTGCTCGACCAGGTCGGCACCGCCGAAGTCGCGCGGGTCGGCGCCGGACGCGTGCGCGGCGAGGATGAGCTGCGCGTACGCGGCAGGTCCGGCGTCCTTCGCCCAGCCGGCGGAGTTCTTCTCCAGCCAGGCCACCGCACCGGCCGCCTTGTCACTGTGCCCGGCGGCGGACAGGGCGAGCACCGCGTCCGCGGTGTTGCCGAAGTCCGGCAGCGGAGCCGGGTCGGTCGCGCCGGGCATCGGCGGCGAGTCCAGGTGCCCGGTCTTCGCCAGGGCCTTCGTGAGGTACGCGGCGCCGTTGCGCGCGGCCTGCTCCGGAGTCGCCCTGGCCGGGCTGGCGCACTTCGGTTCCCCGTCCGGCTTCGGGCCGCCGGCGATCATGCCGCGGCCCAGTCCGCCGAGCACGGCCGCCGCCGTGGCGTCGCCGTTCGCGAGCAGCTTGCCCGCCTTGTCCGGCTGGTACGCGAACGCCCCGCCGCCCGTCGCGTCGGCACACGGGATCGCGAAGGAGACGAGTGCGTCGTACGGGGTCTTTCCGTCCTTCGACTTCACGTCGCCCGGCTTGGCCTGCGCCGCGGCGAAGGCGCCGATCACGATCGACGTGGAGTTGGCGTCGGACGGCATGCCCGGGTTGTAGCTCCAGCCGCCGTCCGCGTTCTGCACGGACTTCAGCCACTCCAGGCCCTTGTTGACGGCGTCCTGGTGCCCGCCGAGGGCGCGCAGGGACTGCACGGCGGCCGCCGTGGCGTTGGTGTCCAGCATCGTCTTCGCGTCGCACGGCTTGCCGGCGTCCGCGCGGTACGAGGCGAAGCCGCCGTTCGCGCACTGCTGCCCGGTCAGCCAGTCGACGGACTTCGCGGCGGGCACGGTCCGCATGACGTCCTGCGCGAGCAGCGCCAGCGACTGCCGCCAGACACCGTCGTACGTCGGGTCCTTGGTGCCGTACAGCCCGGCCGGGATCGTGGGCGAGGGAGAAGGGGTGGGCGCGGCCGTCGCGGCCGGGGCACCGGCCACGCAGAGCACGGCGGAAGCGGCGGCGAGCGCTGCTGCGCTGCGGCGAACGGTCATGGCGGACTGTGCCTCTCCTGTCGGGAGCCGGGCACAGGCACGCTGAGGCACCAGGCTCCGGCGCCGTATACCTCGACGGTGCCGGCCACCGGGCGGTCCCGATGGCGCGAACCGGTCACTCCGGTACGAGGCATTCCGACTCACCGCCTGCGACGGCGGCTCACGGTTGCGGGTCAGTGCCGGATTTGCACCGGCTTCCCCCCGTACGGTGTGATGACGACTCGCACACTCTACCGGTCCGTATGCCGGGCCCCCGGGGACGGTCGGCACTGCCGGGCCCGCGCGGACGCGCCCGCCGGAATGCCGGCGCCCCGGCCGACGGGGACGGGCGTCAGTGAGCCGCCACGTACGCCACCGGATCACTGCCCGCCACCGCCTCCGCCCGCCCCAGCTTCACCAGGCGGCGCAGATGGGCCTCCGCCTCCGAGACCGCGATGTTCCGTGAGCCGTAGGGGATCTGCTCCCAGGGGCGGTTCCACTCCATGCGCTCGGCCAGCTGCCACGGAGTGAGCGGCGCGGCGAGGAGCTCCAGCAGTCCGCCCAGCCGCTCCTCGTGGTGGGCCAGCAGCTCACGGACTCGGGCGGGGGCGTCGGTGAAGGCGTGCTGGTGCGCCGGGAGGACCTCGGCGACGCCGAGGCGGCCCACACGCTCCAGGGAGTCGAGGTAGTCGCCGAGCGGGTCGGTGACGGTGGAGTCGTCGGGGTCTTCGTAGAGGCCGATGTGCGGGGTGATCCCCGGCAGCAGATGGTCGCCGGAGAAGAGCCGTCCAACGCCGGGGAGGTTCGCCGGGTGCTCCTCCTCCAGGTGCAGACAGACGTGCCCGGGGGTGTGGCCGGGCGTCCATATCGCGCGCAGCCGACGGCCGGCCAGGTCGACCGGCTCCCCGGGGACGATCTCCCGGTCGGGCAGGGCGGCCCGGAGCCCGGGCAGGGTGCGCATCCGGCCTTCGGCGCGCGCCGCGCGCAGCGGGGCCAGATGCTCCTCGGGGGCGCCGACGGCGGCGAGCTTGTGGGCGAGGTAGTCGAGCCAGGCGCCGGGCCGTGCCTCGCGGGTGCGGCGTACGACGGCGGTGTCGGCCGCGTGCATCGCGATCCAGGCGCCGGACGCCTCGCGCACCTGACCGGACAGTCCGTGGTGGTCGGGGTGGTGGTGGGTGATGACGACGCCGTGGACGGCGGCCACCGAGGTGCCGATGGCGGACAGGCCCTCGGTGAGGGCCGTCCAGGAGGCCGGATCGTCCCAGCCGGTGTCGATGAGGACGGGGCCGCGGCCGGTGTCGAGGACATGGACCAGGGTGTGGCCGAGCGGGTTGTCCGGGATGGGGACCTGGAGGGACCACACGCCTCCGCCGTGCTGGATCACCTGTGGCATGCGTCCTCGAATCTCCGGAGGCGGCAGGGGCATTGCTCACTATAACGAGAACTGATGGACCGTCAGAATGGTCGGGGAGAGTTTGCCGGCATCCCCGGCCGGCCTGCGTCTCGGGTGTCGCCACGCCGAAGATCGTTCTGGTTGAGGGTTCTTGCGCCGACATGACAGGCAGTGCTCGCTGCGATCCACTGGAAGAGGACCTCATGTGCGTCGACAGCGAGGAAGAGCGCTGGGAGGACCCGTGAACACCACAGGCCGCTTTGCTCGCAGGGCCACCACCGTGAGCCTGACCGCCGTTCTGGTCGCTGCAGGGACGGGCGGGGCCACCGCCGCCGGCACGCCCCACGACTTCGCCCGCACGGGCGGCCTCCGCGCCTCCGCCACCGCCGCCGACGACGACTGGATCTCGGTCACCGGCCCGCCTCGCAGCATCACCGCCGAGTGGGTCGAGACCACCGACAAACCCACCGGCATCTCGGTCAAGATGCCCGGCAAGGCCGAAACCCAGGAAGGTTCCTTCACCCTCGACTCCAAGTCGATCCAGATGCGCATTTACAAGGTCGAGGACGGGAACAAGCGCTTTGCCTTCGAGGTCGCGGACACTTCGGGAACTGACGTCAAGGATGCGCTGGGCACGGTCATCCCAGGCGCTGCTGCCCCGGTCAGCGGGACCGTGACCAGCAACCGCGCCACAACAGTCGACGGCCACCCCGCCCGCGAGGGCCGTATCACGTTCAACAGTGACGGCGTCCCGAGCGTGATCCTCATCCGTGTCATTGCCGCTGACGGCCAGCTTGTCGTGCTTGCGACCAGTGCCCCCACTGCGAACGAGAAGGGCCTGAACGTGCTCTACAAGCGCTTCACCAGCAGCCTGCGCATCCCCTGACCTTTCCGTTCGGGTGATCACCCGAACGGTGCGAATGAGTCTCTCCGCATGCGTGAACGTCAGGGTGTGCGCAGGCTGGGAGAAGCTGCCGCCCGTGCGCACGGTGAGGGACGATGATCGTATCCGTGGTGTCGATGCCGGAAGGGCTCGTCGCTCGTACAAACCTGCCGGAGGCCCGTGAGCGTCTCGCGGCATCGCGCTTCCTGCTCGTGGACATCGAGCTGCCCGAGAAGGCGTCGCCCGACGAACAGCCGGTCTCCCGGCAACTCGGTCTGGAAGCCGAGGGCTTGACGTGGCTGGGCAGGGAAGGCGAATCCGTACGGGCCGAGTTCCTCGGGGACACTGCGGGCTTCGTCGTGCCCGTGGTCGAAGCGGGCCAGGTCGCCCATATGCATGCCTTCGTGACCGAGCGGTACCTGGTGATGGTTCACCGAGGGCCGATGGGACCGGTCGCGAGCCTCATCGGCCGGTTGCGGAGCGAAAGGCCTTCCGACCCCGTGGCACCACGCGCTCCTGCCCTATCTGGAGGCCACGGACGAGACCTTTTCGCGAAGGATGCTGAGCCGCAGCTTTCCGGAGGAGCGGCAGCGGCTCGCTCGCTCGTACCTGCGCGCCGCCAGGTTGGTGACCCGGCTCTGGCGGAAGCTGCACGACGACAGTCTCGACGTCGATGACTGATGGGCCCATCAGCCCTCCTCCGTGGCTTTGTTCAAGAACTGATGGCCCGTCAGAATTGTCCGGATGCGGACCGGTCGAGCACCGGGGAGGGCCGCTACGCCCCCACCCGAAGCCGCCGCTCATCCGCGGCGTCGCTGATCGCCGGCCATACCCCCGCCACCATGCCCTGACCGACGGGACCGTCGGGATCCCTGCGGGCATGGAGTCGTGCAGGCGGCCGTCTCCGGCTCCAGCGACCGGGATCGCTGGAATCGTTCGAAGGGAGCCGGCCGGACCTGGCGCAGTGCGGCTGGTGCCCTGAGTCGGGACGCTTCTCTGGCGTCAGGTCGGGCATGGCGTGCCGCCTTCGCTACGCGGCCGCGGTGTTCGTCGGCGCGGTGTCGGGGTGGTGCTTCAGTGCCATACGGGCTCTCACTCGCGCCTCGCCCTCCATGGTCACCCAGTGCGGGTGGGTCGACACCTCGATGGACAGCTCCCGAACCAGGGCCCAGAGACGGGCCTCCTCCGCCTTCTGCTCGTCGGTGTAACCAGGACTGTCCGCCTGGCCGCCGGTGACGACGCCGGTGTGGGGGTGCTCTTCGCCGGGCCAGCCCTTCAGGGGCTCGACCGACCAGGGCAGGGTCTGACACAGAGCCTGGTACGCGGCGTTGGCCTGTCGGAGGCGGCGCTGGGCGTCGATCAGGTCGGAAGGGAAGGTATCGGCCACAGCTGGAATGATACGTCTGTTCGAATACTCGTTGGGAGTGCCGCGCCGCAGCCCGCCGCGAATGCGTGACTCACTCCCGATTGCTCGGCTCTTCTCGGTCATCGCGCCGCGACGCGCCTGGGGGCGTGCCCCTGTGACGCGCCCGTGACAGTCGGCGGACGTCGTCGTGAAGTCGCACGGTCAGGCTTTTGAAAAGAGGGCAAAAAGCCTTATTCGGGCATACGCCTCCTGCTTCCGAGGGTGTGAGCAGTGACGACGACCGATCCGTTCCGTCGGAGGAAATCCCATGAGCCTCGCACTCGCCACGCCGTACGCCGAAACTTCCGCACCCGCGCTGGCTCCGCGTGAGCAGGAGACGCTGCGGCACATCGCCGC
>NZ_JBSGZO010000277.1:0-11350 GCF_053611045.1 Streptomyces sp. NPDC054841
GTCAGAGGGTCCCGGCCGCTGCCATGCGCGAGTCCGGTCACACGGATCCGGTCAGTCGGGAACCGCCCCGTACCACCGCCACGACTCCAGGCGCCCCCGGCCGTCCAGTGCGCCGCGACCCGTCGCCCACAGGAGGGTGGCCCAGCGGTCGGTGTCCGCGGGCGCATCCGGGAAGAGACGGGCGAGGACTCGGTCGCAGAGGCCGGCCGGCGGGGTCCAGGAGACACCGAGCCCCTCGGCGATGTCGTGGGTGTGGACGAGGGTCTCCACCACGCCCATGGCGGCGAAGCCCTCCGGGTCCGACACCCCGAAGCCGTGGTACGAGCGCATGTCGGCCGGCGCCGTCCGGACCATCGCGGTGAGCATCGCCCCGCACGCCTCCAGTACCGTCAGCAGCCCGGCAGGCCCGGCAGCCCGGTCCGCGAAGGTCACGTTCGCGGGCCCGCCCTCCCGTCGCGCGAACCAGTGGAAGGGGATCTCCTTGTCCAGCGGGGGCGCGTCCGGGCCGATCTGGGCGGCGTACGCGAAGAGGTCGTCGGCAAGGTGCTCGACGGTCTCCCAGCAGGTCCACTCCAGGGTCCCGGCCTTGGTGTCCCAATCGCCGCCCAGGCGGCTCCGCAGGGTCGTGAGCGCGAGCCGCACAGCATGCTGGACGTCGTCGGCGGTGACGGGGCTTCTCGCTGATCCGTGATCGTCGGCCATGGCGGGACCGTACCAGCGGCATGTGACAGGCCGTCGACTCCCCCGAGTCCCCCGACTCCTCCTCCACTGATTCAACGGACTTCCCCTTAACGCGCGATGGCGTCGGAGGCGGCACACACCGCAAGGCCGGTGAGCAGAAACGCCGTTGCGGCGCTCAGGAGCGCGACCTCGTAGTAGGTGCCGCTCGCCCAGGAACCTGCCACGTACGCCGCGGCCGTCCCGGCGACCGCGGCGGCGCCGAGCTGGGCGCCCAGGAGCGACCGGGACCCGGAGCCGCCCTGCCGGAGCGCGTACGCCGCTGCCACGAGCAGGATCAGAAGTCCGGCGGCCGCCGCCAGCTCAGGCGTCCCGAAGGTCACCCCGTAACGCACGGCGAGTGCGGGCACGAAGAACAGCACCAGCCAGCGTCGCAGGCCCTCGCTGATCACCGCCACCGCGCCGCCGGGGACCGGCCGACCGTGAACCTTTCCGGCGGCCCTGCGCGCGAGGAACAGGACGAACAGAGAGGCCGCAGCGTACGGCCAAGTCCGCTCCGCCTTGCCGAGGTTGTAGAGGAGGGCGGTGTCGTACACCATCAGCACCAGTGCCCCCAGCGCGGCGAGCGACACGAAGAACAGCAGGAGGCCGCCCGCCCCGAGCGGCCCTCCATCCGCCTCGCACTCGTCGTCGTCCTCGCACTCGTCGTCGTCCTGGTCCTCGTCTTCGTCCTGGCGCGCGGCGAGCCACCTGATGAACACCGGTGTCACCACAGCCGCCACCAGCCGGACGGCGATGTCATCGACCGTGTACGGATTGCGCAGATCCCACTCGACGAGACAGAACACGGCGGTGTACGAACCCGACGCGGCCCAGAGCAGCGGCGAACCGGCCACCCTCGGGTACAGGGAGCGGTCCAGCCATCGCAGCGCAACCATGAAGGCCAGGAGCACGAAGGGGAGTTCGAGGAAGGCCTGCACCCGCAGCACGGAGGGCGCGAGGAGTTCCGGTGCGGGGAAGTTCGCGACCGCCCATCCCAGCAGGCCGCTGTCGGTGGAGGCCAGGGCGAACCAGCCCTCGGGGAGATACCTGGCGATGAAGGACGCGTCGCCGCCGTGCACGCGCGCGACGTAGACGGTGAACAGCACCTGGTTCAGACAGACCAGTGCCACCACCACGCCCAGCGGGACCCCGGGACCGATTCTGCGCCCGCCGACCGCAGGCCCCACCGGAATCGCCGGCACCCGGCGTTCCACCGCCAGGGCGACGAGGACCGAGAGCACGACGACCACATCGACCGCGTCACCCCATCGGCTCACCCGCACGCCCCCGTCCTCTTCCTGTTCCTGACCGCCGCCATTCTCGCCTCATGAGTGTTTGTCCCGGCGAATGCAAGCGGGTTGGGGCACTGAGCGGCGGGCGGGGGTGGTCCGGGCCGCGGCTGTTCGGTCCCGTATTCCGATGATTCCGATGGCCCGTCAATCACCTGCTCATTTCGGGCGATCATCGGCAGGGCCGCGGCCCGTCCCGGCGCTTTGCGGGTGCTCGGTCCATATGCTCGCGCCTCATGAGAAACCGCCCCACGAGGCGCTCCCGCACCGCCCTGGTCGTCGCCGCGGCCATGGCCATCGGGTTCTGTCTCACCGGACCGGCGGGCTACGAACCCACAGGCGGCTCCGAACCCACAGCCTCCGAGCCCGTCGCGACGGGCGGCGACGTCCACACCGTCCCCGTGCCCGCCGGTGACGCCCCGGCGCTGAGGGCGCTCCCCGCCCGGACCACAGGACCGTTCAGCATGGTCGGCCTCACCTGGGACGACCCGCACGCACAGCTCCGCGGCACGGCCGAGGTCCGTACCCGCGACAGCCGTACCGGCACCTGGTCGCCGTGGCGCAAGCTCGACACCGATGCACGCACGCCCGAGTCGGGGCCCGAGTCCGAGTCCGGAACCGAGTCCGGGCCCGGGCACGGCGCGGCCGGACCGCGGGCCGGGACCGAGCCGATGCGGGCCGGGAGCGCGCCGCTGTGGACCGGACCGTCCGACGGGGTGGAACTGCGCGCCAGGGGCGAGGCGCTGCCGCAGGGGCTGCGGCTCGACCTGGTCGACCCGCAGGGCCGAACAGCCCGGCCCGCGTCCCCGCGCGCCGAGACGCCCGGTGGAGCGCCCGCCATCACCTCACGCTCGGAGTGGGGCGCGGACGAGTCCTACGTCGGGAGTGAGCCCACGTACAACAGCAGCACGGAGGCGATCTTCGTCCATCACACCGGCGGGTCGAACACCTACGACTGCGCCGACTCGGCCTCGATCGTGCGAAGCATCTACACGTACCACGTGGAGAGCCAGGGCTGGAACGACATCGGCTATCACTTCCTGGTCGACAGGTGCGGCACGGTCTTCGAGGGCCGCGCGGGCGGCATCGACCAGCCCGTCCAGGGCGCGCACACGTACGCCTTCAACGTCGACACGAGCAGCATCGCCCTCATCGGCGACTACAACGACGCGACCACCACCCCCGCGGTCCGCGAGGCGGTCGCCGGGCTGGTGGCCTGGAAGCTGGGCCTGTCCGGGGTCGACGCGGCCGGAACGGCCACCCTCACCGCGGCCGACGACAACGAGTGGTTCGACGAAGGGCAGACCGCCACCTTCAGCCGGCTGTCGGGGCACCGGGACGCCAACGACACCGACTGCCCCGGCGAAAACCTGTACGCGGACCTGCCCGCCATCCGCATGCTCGCCACCGCCACGCAGACCGGTGTCGTGCCCGAGGACGCGGAGGACGCGGACGCCGCCGTCGGTGACTTCGACGCGGACGGCGACGAGGACGCAGCCGTCACCTACCGTACGGCGGCCGGCGCCATGCCCCTCGCCGTGCTGAACGGTTCGCTGCAGGGCCTGCGCACCGGCCCACCGGCCGTGCTGATGGGCGCCGGCGGACGCGCCCTCGCCTCGGGGGATCTGAACGGCGACGGGTACGCCGATCTCGCCGTCGCGACCGGGCGCGGGATCGTCACGTTCCACGGCTCGCCCACCGGCCTCACCACGACCGGCGCGCCGACCGTCCTGCCGGACCGGGCCTTCGACTCGCTGACGGCGCGGGACGCGAACGGGGACGGATACGCGGACCTCCTCGTGGGCACCGAGGTGGTGGCGGAGGGCGGACCGCAAGGGTTCACGCCCGCCCGGTAGGCCCTGGTCGGACGGTCAGCTCCGAGCCCTCGCCCGGCGGGACAGGGCCGCCCGCAGTACGCGCCGGCCCTCCGTCGAGACGTCCAGGGCCCGGCGCAGCCCGACGCCGCCCGGGGTATCGGCGAGGAGTTCCAGGATCTGGATCTGGCGGCGCTGTTCCCCGGTGACGAGCGGGCCTTCGGTCCCGCCCGACGGGTCGAGCGTCTGGTGGAGTTCGATCGCCAGGGCGGAACAGGCCGTCGCCCACTCGGCGAGCGGACCCGCGGCCCACTCGGAGGGCGCGGCGCCGATCATCTTCCGCACCGGAGCCGCCGCCTCGTCGGCGTCGCCCAGGGCGGCTCTCGCGGTGGCCAGGCGCCCGGCCCAGCCGTCCTCGCCCGCGGCGATACCCGCCCAGAGCGGGCGCAGCACATCGGTCTCGTCGACCAGCAGGGGCAGGCAGCGGTCCAGACAGGCGAGACCGCTCGCGGCCAGGCTCCGCTCATCCGCCTCAGCGATCAGTTGGACCAGGCTCATCGACGCCTCCCGACAGTGCGGACGCTGTACGTCCCTTACTGCGCCAGGTGGCTTGAAATCGTCACTCGGACGCCCGGTTGGCCCCGATTCGCCCGGGCTCACACAGCGGTCATGGCCGGTCCACCCAGGGCCTTGGTGTGCTGCAGAGCCGTCAGCTTCCGTACGAAGAGAATGGCGAGTACGGCCGCGACCATGTCGAACACGGCGCTGGTCACCACCAGCGCCGCGGCGTCGTGGATCGCGTCCACGTCGTTGGCCTTGTCGTACGCCTTGCTCGCGTAGCGGTCGAAAAGCGCGGACCAGACCCAGGCGCCCCACCAGGCGTTGAGGAGGCCGCGGCCCGCGGGCTCACGTCCGTACGGATCGGCCTGGCTCGCCCGCAGGATGTCGGCGGCGATCCCCCGCGGTATCCAGAGGTTCCCGAACGGGATGAACCAGCTGCCGATCGCCCAGCCCGCCGTCCTTCGCTGAAGATCGGGCGCGAAGGTCGCGGCGTTCAGGCGGAGCCGGTGGAACCAGATGATGAAGACGGTGGCCGTCGCCAGCAGGGCGATGACGTACAGCACGCTCGAACCGGCCATGGCGTAATCGGCCCGGTTCAGCTGGGCCTCGTCATTGGCGACGGAGCTGTTCGCGGCGACCTGGCTCATGAGCGACCGTATGTTGAGCGAGGCGGCGATGATGAGCAGATCGACCACGATGATGAGACCGAGCAGCGCGGTGACGGCGTACGAGAGCCCGACGGGCGACCGGAGCACCGGCCAGGACGCGGGCATCGATGCAGGCGCGGGCGCAGGCCAAGGCGCATTGCTCATAGAAGAAACCCCCCAAGGGTCACAGAAGGAGAAGCGCGCCCCTCCCCAGGGCGCGCCGAACAGTCGTACGAGGACGACCGGCCTGCGGACCCTAACCCTCAGCCGAGCTTGTTCGCCAATGCGTTGAACTCCGCCCACGAAAGCGCCGGCTGCCCCGGCGTCCACAGCTTCTGGGACACCGCCCGCAGGGGCATGCGGATGCCCGCCGCCACCTGGTCCTGGGTCTGGGCCCGGGAGAGGTCGCTCCAGACGGCGAGGCGGCCGCCGAGGATCTGACCGGAGTAGCGCTCCGGGACGGGGGTCGTGCCGCGCAGGACGAGCGGGGTCCACTGCTCGTAGATACGGCGGCCCGTGGGGTAGGTGAACTGGTTGGGCTCGCCGAGCACGTAGTAGAGGTACTCGTCGTTGAGGTTGACCACCGGGCGGCCCTCCGCCAGATACTCCTGCGGCGGCCGCGCCCCGATCTCCTTACCGGTCCAGTACTCGACCTCGATGCCCTTGTCCGCGGATTTCACGCCACCGGCGAAGAAGCCGTCGTTCCAGGCCTTGGGCTGCTTCTGCGCGGCGCGCACCACCGCGGCGCGGTCGTTGAGCCAGCCGGTCGCGAGGTCCTGGACGCCGGCGTTCGGGCCGTACTTCTGCACGGCCGCCTGGGCGAGCTGGGGGTAGGAGGCCGCCGGGTTCCGCACGGTCAGCGCCTGGTACTCGTCGGCGCCGACATGGAACCAGGCTCCCGGGAAGAGAGCCGAATACTCGCGCAGCAGATCGTCGACGATCTGCGCGGACTCGGGCTTGGAGATGTCGATGGCGCCCTGCCGGGGCACGCCGTTGACGTTGCGCAGCTGGAGCTGCGGGTGGGCCTTCATGACGGCGCCCAGGTGGCCCGGCGAGTCGATCTCGGGCACGACGGTGATGTGGAGGCTCTGCGCGAGGGCGATGATCCTGCGCACCTCGGCCTTGCTGAGGTGCTCGGCGGAGACCACCTCGGGATGGGAGTCGGAGGCGATCCGGAAGCCCTGATCGTCGGAGAAGTGCAGCCCGAGCTGGTTGAGCTTGAGGTCGGCCATCTCACGCAGCCGGGCCTCGATCCAGCCCGAGGTGTAGTGCTTGCGCGCGATGTCGACGTTCAGCCCGCGCTGCGGCCGGTCGGGCCGGTCGCGTACGACGCCTTCGGGCATCGTGCCGCCGGAGCGGACGGCCTGCTTCAGGGTGCGGGTGCCGTAGAAGACGCCGGCCTCGTCGGGGCCGGTGATCCTCACACGGTTGTCGCGGGTGGTGAGGGTGTACGACTCGGGCGCGCCCTGCCCCGCCTTGGCGAGCGACAGCTCGATGTCGCCGGCGTTGACCGGGCCACTGTTGCGGAATCCGGTCTTCAGCTCCTGGGAGAGCAGCCGCCCCTCGTCGGCGAGCGCCTCGCTGCCCTTGGCGACGACGACCGCGCTGCCCGGCCCCGGCCGCCAGCCCGGCCCGCGCGCGGGCTCGTGGTCCCGTACAGACGGGATGGTGAGGGGCGCCGTGGAGAGCGGATACGCCTTCGTGGGCGAGGGTGCCGGCGTGGGCGACGCGGCCGGCGGTGCGGGCGGCGACGCCTGTGCGCCACCGGGCTCCGCGCCCGCGGAACCGCCGTTCGAGCACGACACCACCGCCGACAGGGCCGCGGCCGCAACGACGGCCGAGCCCACGCGCCGTGCGCCCAGGGATTGCCACTTCACCGAATCAGCCTCTCTTCCAGCTGAAGTATGACGAACGAAGGTGAATCGGGTAATTTCAGTCAGGTCTGTCTACCATGCGTGCCGAACCTCTCCCGTCCGGGTGAAATTCCCGTATCCGTCGGACAGCTCGTGCCGCGCATCGATAGCGTTGCAGCTCAACCACCCCATCGCCCCCAGTCGTCCCGGAGCCCACGCTGCCCAGCGAACCGCCCACCGGCCTCCCGCAGCGACCGCCGACACTCCGCCCCGCCGTGCGCATCCCGGCTCCCGCCGGACCCGCCGACCCGGCCGCCACGGGACCCGCACGGCCGCGCATGCCCGGCCTGGAGCGCTTCAACACCGTCCCGGCCGTCGCCGCCACAGCCGCCCTGCTCAGCTGCTGCGGAAGCCACCGCTGGGCGCAGCGGATCGTCATCCACCGGCCCTACCCCGATCTGGCCGCCCTGCTCGCCGCCGCCGACGAGGCCAGCTACGACCTCTCCGCGGCCGACCTGGACGAAGCCCTCGCCGACGAATCCTCCTCCGGACTGCACCCGACCGCGCCACCGGCCGCACACACCGCGCTGCGCGCCGCCCACGCCGCGTACGAGGCGAGCTTCGGCCACGCCTTCGTGATCTGCCTGGACGGCGTCCGGGCCGACGAGCAGCCCGACCAGATGCTGGCAGGGATCCGCTCCCGGCTCGGCAACGATGCGGACGAGGAGCGGGCGATCGCCGCCGACCAACTGCGTCGCCTCGCCCGCGCCCGACTGGCACATGTAGTAGCCAACCATCCGGAACCGAGTAGTTTCGGACCGGCCGGACGGCCGCACCGATAGCCCGTCCGTGCCTGTTTGATTGCCGGTTTGATCACACCAGCGGACCCCGCGCGAGGGAACCGACATCTCGTCGCTACGATGGCCGGGGCCGGTGGACCGTACCCGGCCGGGCCAGACCGACAGAGCTGTCAACATTGAGAGGACTGGCGGCCGGCTCCAATCCCCGCTCCCGGAGGGTTTTTCCGTGCCGGCTGGAACGCTGTACCGCGGCCGGGAAGGCATGTGGTCCTGGGTGGCTCATCGAGTCACCGGTGTCCTCATCTTCTTCTTCCTGTTCGTACACGTGCTGGACACCGCTCTCGTCCGTGTCTCCCCCGAGGCCTATGACGATGTCGTCGCCACGTACAAGACGCCGATCGTCGCACTGCTGGAGTACGGCCTCGTGGCCGCCATTCTCTTCCACGCGCTGAACGGCCTTCGTGTCATCGCCGTGGACTTCTGGTCCAAGGGCCCGCGCTACCAGAAGCAGATGCTCTGGACCGTGATGGGCATCTGGGTCGTACTGATGGCGGGCGCCCTTTACCCGGTGCTCGGCCACGCCGCACGCGAGTGGTTCGGGAGCTGAGGACCGACATGTCTACTGAGACACCTTCCGCGATCGGCGCCGTCGAGGGCACGGGCCTGTACGACGTCGACAACCCCGCCCCGGTCATCGAGGCCCCGCGCAAGCGCACCGGCAAGACCCCGAAGTCGACCCGCGGCAACTTCGAGATGGCCGCGTGGCTCTTCATGCGCCTGTCCGGTGTCGTGCTGGTCGTCCTGGTCATCGGCCACCTGCTGATCCAGCTGGTGCTGGACGGCGGCGTGTCCAAGATCGGCTTCGCGTTCGTCGCGGGCCGCTGGGCCAACCCGTTCTGGCAGGTCTGGGACCTGCTGATGCTGTGGCTGGCGATGCTGCACGGCGCGAACGGTCTGCGTACGGTCATCAACGACTACGCGGAGCGGCCGAACACGCGCCTGTGGCTCAAGGGCCTGCTGTACACCGCCACGGTGTTCACCATCCTTCTGGGCACGCTGGTGATCTTCACCTTCGACCCGAACATCCGCTAGGCACGGGGCTGAGGTTCCACTCATGAAGATTCACAAGTACGACACCGTCATCGTCGGCGCGGGCGGCGCCGGCATGCGCGCCGCCATCGAGGCGACGAAGCGCAGCCGCACCGCCGTGCTGACGAAGCTCTACCCCACCCGCTCCCACACGGGCGCCGCGCAGGGCGGCATGGCCGCCGCGCTGGCCAACGTGGAGGAGGACAACTGGGAGTGGCACACCTTCGACACGGTCAAGGGCGGTGACTACCTGGTCGACCAGGACGCCGCCGAGATCCTGGCGAAGGAGGCCATCGACGCCGTCCTCGACCTGGAGAAGATGGGCCTGCCGTTCAACCGGACCCCGGACGGCACCATCGACCAGCGCCGCTTCGGCGGCCACAGCCGCAACCACGGCGAGGCCCCGGTCCGCCGGTCCTGCTACGCCGCGGACCGCACCGGCCACATGATCCTCCAGACGCTGTACCAGAACTGCGTCAAGGAGGGCGTGGAGTTCTTCAACGAGTTCTACGTCCTGGACCAGCTGATCACCGAGGTCGACGGCGTCAAGAAGTCGGCGGGCGTGGTCGCGTACGAGCTGGCCACCGGCGAGATCCACGTCTTCCAGGCGAAGGCGGTCATCTACGCCTCCGGCGGCACCGGCAAGTTCTTCAAGGTGACGTCGAACGCGCACACCCTGACCGGTGACGGCCAGGCCGCCTGCTACCGGCGCGGTCTGCCGCTGGAGGACATGGAGTTCTTCCAGTTCCACCCGACGGGCATCTGGCGCATGGGCATCCTGCTGACGGAGGGCGCCCGCGGTGAGGGCGGCATCCTCCGCAACAAGGACGGCGAGCGCTTCATGGAGAAGTACGCGCCCGTCATGAAGGACCTCGCCTCGCGTGACGTCGTCTCGCGCTCCATCTACACGGAGATCCGCGAGGGCCGCGGCTGCGGTCCCGAGGGCGACCACGTCTTCCTGGACCTGACCCACCTGCCGCCGGAGCAGCTGGACGCCAAGCTTCCGGACATCACGGAGTTCGCGCGTACGTACCTCGGCATCGAGCCCTACACGGACCCGATCCCGATCCAGCCGACCGCGCACTACGCGATGGGCGGCATCCCCACGAACGTCGAGGGTGAGGTCCTCAGCGACAACACCACCGTCGTTCCGGGTCTGTACGCCGCCGGTGAGGTCGCGTGCGTGTCGGTGCACGGCGCCAACCGCCTGGGCACCAACTCGCTGCTCGACATCAACGTCTTCGGCCGCCGCGCCGGTATCGCCGCCGCCGAGTACTCGGCGAAGGCCGACTACGTCGAGCTGCCCGAGAACCCGGCCTCCCTCGTGGAGGCGCAGGTCGAGCGGCTGCGCAGCTCCACCGGCACGGAGCGGGTCGCCGTGCTCCGCAAGGAGCTGCAGGAGACGATGGACGCCAACGTGATGGTGTTCCGCACCGAGCAGACGATCAAGACGGCGGTCGAGAAGATCGCCGAGCTGCGCGAGCGCTACCGGAACGTGTCCATCCAGGACAAGGGCAAGCGGTTCAACACGGACCTGCTGGAGGCCATCGAGCTGGGCAACCTGCTCGACCTGGCCGAGGTCATGGCCGTCTCGGCGCTGGCCCGCAAGGAGTCCCGCGGCGGTCACTACCGCGAGGACTTCCCGAACCGCGACGACGTCAACTTCATGCGCCACACCATGGCGTACCGCGAGGTCGGCGCCGACGGCTCCGAGACCGTGCGTCTCGACTACAAGCCCGTCGTCCAGACCCGCTACCAGCCGATGGAGCGTAAGTACTGATGGCAACCCCCGTACTGGACAAGGTCGAGGCGGAGGCTGCCGCCTCCCCGTACATCACGGTCACCTTCCGGATCCGCCGCTTCAACCCCGAGATCTCGGACGAGGCCCAGTGGCAGGACTTCCAGATCGAGATCGACCCGAAGGAGCGTGTGCTCGACGGTCTCCACAAGATCAAGTGGGACGTCGACGGCACGCTGACCTTCCGGCGCTCCTGCGCGCACGGCATCTGCGGCTCCGACGCGATGCGGATCAACGGCAAGAACAGGCTCGCCTGCAAGACGCTGATCAAGGACATCAACCCGGAGAAGCCCATCACGATCGAGGCCATAAAGGGCCTCACGGTCCTCAAGGACCTGGTCGTGGACATGGAGCCGTTCTTCCAGGCGTACCGGGACGTCATGCCGTTCCTGGTCACCACCGGCAACGAGCCGACGCGCGAGCGGCGGCAGTCGGCGGAGGACCGCGAGCGGTTCGACGACACCACCAAGTGCATCCTGTGCGCCGCGTGCACGTCGTCCTGCCCGGTGTTCTGGAACGACGGGCAGTACTTCGGCCCGGCGGCGATCGTCAACGCGCACCGCTTCATCTTCGACTCGCGTGACGAGGCCGGCGAGCAGCGGCTGGAGATCCTCAACGACAAGGACGGCGTGTGGCGTTGCCGCACGACGTTCAACTGCACGGACGCCTGCCCGCGTGGCATCGAGGTCACGAAGGCGATCCAGGAGGTCAAGCGGGCGCTGATCACGCGCCGCTTCTGATCGAAGGGTCAGACATCGCGTCAGGGGCCCGTTTCTGTA
>NZ_JBSGZO010000278.1:0-11257 GCF_053611045.1 Streptomyces sp. NPDC054841
GCCTTCGGCCGCGGACCCCGTGGGGCCTTCGGCCCCGGGGGCCGCCGGGGCGATGCAGGAGGCTGTTCCAGCCCGTCCGGCGTTCGCGGGCGGGCATGCGGGCCGCGGGCTCGGTGCCTGCCGGGTTTCGCGGTCTCCGGCCGAGCTCCGCGGCTCTGCGGATGCCGCGGGTCCGCCGGCTGCTGCGGCGGCCTCGGCGGCCCCCGCCACAGGCGTCGGCAAAGCCGGGACCCCGGGCGCCCGTGGCGCATCGTCGGAGGCCGTCCGCAGGACGCGCGCGGCGCGGGGGCGGGGCCGCGGGGACTGGACCCCGTGGATGTACCTCGCGCCCGCGCTCGTCGTGCTGGGCGGACTGCTCGTCTACCCGATCTATCAGCTCGGGCTGATCTCGTTCCTGGAATACACCCAGGCTCAGGTCAGCGGCGGCGAACCGACCTCGTTCCAGGGGTTCGGCAACTACTCCGCCCTGTTCGGCGACAGCCAGTTCTGGCAGGTCCTCCTCGCCACCCTCGTCTTCGCCGCTGCCTGCGTCGTCGCCACCCTCGCGGTCGGGTGCGCCCTCGCCGTACTGCTCACGCGGATCCGCGCCGTGCCCAGGCTCGCGCTGATGCTCGCCGCGCTCGGGGCGTGGGCGACGCCCGCGGTCACCGGCTCGACGGTGTGGGCCTTCCTCTTCGACCCGGACTTCGGCCCGGTCGACAAGGTCCTCGGACTGGGCGACTTCTCGTGGACGTACGGCCGCTACAGCGCCTTCGCACTCGTCCTCTTCGAGGTCGTGTGGTGCTCGTTCCCGTTCGTGATGGTGACGGTGTACGCCGGTATCAAGGCCATCCCGGGCGAGGTCCTCGAAGCGGCCTCGCTCGACGGCGCCTCGCAGTGGCGGATCTGGCGTTCCGTCATGGCGCCGATGCTCCGGCCCATCCTGGTCGTCGTCACCATCCAGTCCATCATCTGGGACTTCAAGGTCTTCACCCAGATCTATGTGATGACGAACGGCGGCGGAATCGCCGGCCAGAACCTCGTCCTCAACGTCTACGCCTATCAAAAGGCTTTCGCGTCCTCGCAGTACAGCCTCGGCTCGGCGATCGGCGTCGTGATGCTGCTGATTCTGCTCGCGGTCACGCTGGTCTACCTGCGGCTGCTGCGCCGCCAGGGGGAGGAACTGTGAGTGCGTTCTCCGCTCGTATCCGTATCCGTATCGGCGTCCGTGTCCGCGTCAGCGTCCGCCGGCCATGGCGCTTCGCCGCGGAGGCGACCGCCCTGCTCATCGCGGCCGTCGTCGCCTTCCCGCTCTACTGGATGGTGCTCTCCGCCTTCAAGCCGGCGGGCGAGATCCAGTCCACCGAGGCCCGGCCCTGGACGCTTTCGCCGTCCCTCGACTCGTTCCGCCGCGTCTTCGATCAGCAGGAATTCGGCCGCTACTTCCTCAACAGCCTCTTCGTGGCCGGAGCGGTGGTCGTCGCCTCCGCCCTGATCGCATTTCTCGCGGCGACGGCCGTGACCCGCTTCCGTTTCCGGTTCCGCACCACGCTGCTGATCATGTTCCTGGTCGCGCAGATGGTGCCGATCGAGGCGCTGACCATCCCGCTCTTCTTCCTGATGCGGGACTTCGGACAGCTCAACACCCTCGGCGCGCTGATCCTTCCGCACATCGCCTTCTCGCTGCCGTTCGCGATCTGGATGCTGCGCGGCTTCGTCAAGGCGGTCCCTGATGCGCTGGAGGAGGCCGCGTACATCGACGGCGCGAGCCGTACGCGCTTCCTCTGGCAGATTCTGTTCCCGCTGGTCTTCCCGGGGCTGGTGGCGACGAGCGTCTTCTCGTTCATCTCCACATGGAACGACTTCCTGTTCGCGAAGTCCTTCATCATCAGCGACACCTCGCAGTCCACGCTTCCGATGGCGCTGCTGGTCTTCTTCAAGCCGGACGAGAACGACTGGGGTGGAATCATGGCGGCGTCGACCGTGATGACTGTTCCTGTGCTCGTCTTCTTCGTACTCGTACAGCGACGTCTGGTCTCGGGGCTGGGCGGAGCGGTGAAGGACTGACGGTATGAGCAACCATGTCCGTTTCCCCACGCCGGCCGTGGAACTGATTCCGGCTCCGGCGCGGCTGTCCGCCTCGCTGCCCGGCGGCGGCACGGGATACGTCATCGATGCGGAGACCGAGATCGAGGCGGGCCCCGGAACCGAGCGGGTCGCGCGGTGGCTGCGCGCCACCGTCGGCGCGGCCACCGGGTTCCCGCTTCCGCCGCACACGGACAACTGGAACCGCATCCTGCTGCGGATCGTCCCCTCGCTCGCCGAGGAACTCGGCAGCCCGGAGGCGTACCGCTTCACCGCCGACGGCTACGTCGTCGCCATCGACGGGGCGAGTGAGACGGGTGTGTTCTGGGGCGCCCAGACCTTCCGTCAACTGCTGGGGCCGGATGCCTTCCGCCGAGCCCCCGTCGTCAGGAGGGAGGAGTGGGAAGTCCCCGCCGTCACCATCCATGACACCCCCCGCTTCCGCTGGCGCGGCCTCATGCTCGACGTCGCCCGCCACTTCCTCCCCAAGGACGACGTCCTCCGCTACCTCGATCTCCTCGCCGCCCACAAGCTCAACGTCTTCCACTTCCACCTCACCGACGACCAGGGCTGGCGCATCGAGATCAAGCGCCATCCGCGCCTCACCGAGGTCGGCGCGTGGCGTTCCCGTACGAAATGGGGCCACCGGGCTTCCGAGTTGTGGGACGAGAAACCGCACGGCGGCTACTACACGCAGGACGACATCCGCGAGATCGTCGCGTACGCCGCCGAGCGACACATCTCCGTCGTTCCGGAAATCGACATCCCGGGCCACTCGCAGGCCGCCATCGCCGCGTATCCGGAACTGGGGAACACCGACGTCATCGACACGTCCGGCCTGTCCGTCCGGGACACCTGGGGCATCACTGCGAACGTCCTCGCCCCCACCGACGACACCCTCCGCTTCTACGAGGGCGTGCTGGAGGAGGTGCTCGATCTCTTCCCCGCCGCCGGCTCCCCGTTCATCCATATCGGCGGCGACGAGTGCCCGAAGGACCAGTGGAAGGCCTCCCCGGCCGCCCAGGCCCGCATCAAGGAGCTCGGCCTCGCCGACGAGGACGAGCTGCAGTCCTGGTTCATCCGGCACTTCGACAGCTGGCTCAGGGCCCGCGGCCGCCGCCTCATCGGCTGGGACGAGATCCTGGAGGGCGGCCTCGCGGAAGGCGCCGCGGTCTCCTCGTGGCGTGGATACGTCGGCGGGATCGCCGCCGCCCGCGCGGGCCACGACGTCGTCATGTGCCCCGAGCAGCAGGTCTACCTGGACCACCGGCAGGCGCCCGGTGAGGACGAGCCCATGCCCATCGGCTTCGTGCGCACGCTGGAGGACGTCTACCGTTTCGAGCCAATTCCGGCCGAGTTGACCCCGGCCGAGGCGGAGCGGGTCCTCGGCACCCAGGCCAACGTCTGGACCGAGGTCATGCAGGACCGCTCCCGCGTCGACTACCAGGTCTTCCCGCGTCTCGCCGCCTTCGCCGAGGTCGCCTGGTCCGCGCTGCCCGCCCCGGCGGACCGGGATTTCGCCGATTTCGAGCGGCGGATGTCGTCCCACTACCAGCGGCTTGACGCGCTGGGCGTCGACTACCGGCCACCGGGGGGCCCGTTGCCGTGGCAGATGCGCCCTGCCCCCAAAGGAATGACAGGCTGTCTCGGACGCCCGATCGAGGGGGCGCCCCCAAACGTGTGAGCCCGGCCGCAAGGGGATGTCCCGAGGGCGGGTCCCTGGGACTGTGGTGGGCCACAGGGGAAAGTCACACAAGGAATGTATAGAAGCGGCAATCCGCATGTGACTGCCATGCCGTAGCAAAGCGGACGATTCCCCTTTGCGGGGATGTCCGGGACGGATGCGTCCTTCGTGGACCCTCGCATCGGTCCGCCCGGAAGATGTGCCAGAGTTGCCAAGTCCGGGCTGTGAGCACGTACGGTACGGCATCACAGGGGGACAGCCGGGACACCGGGAAGGGGCAGCTGGGTTGACCACGCACGCACCGCAGGCGGCGCAGTCCGTGACGCTGCCGGCCTCGCTCGACGAGGCCGTGGCGGCGCTCACCGCCATGCCCGCCGCCGTGCCGGTCGCGGGCGGTACGGACCTGATGGCGGCCGTCAACAAGGGCCGGCTGCGGCCCGCCGGCCTCGTCGGTCTCGGCCGCATCAACGACCTCCGCGGCTGGCAGTACCAGGACGGCCACGCGCTCCTCGGCGCCGGCCTCACCCACTCCCGGATGGGCCGGCCCGACTTCGCCGCGCTCATCCCCGCGCTCGCCGCCTCCGCACGCGCCGCGGGACCGCCGCAGATCCGCAACGCCGGCACGCTCGGCGGCAACATCGTCACCGCCGCCCCCACCGGCGACACCCTGCCCGTGCTCGCCGCCCTGGAGGCGGACCTGGTCATCGCGGGGCCGGGCGGCGCCCGCCGCGAGATCCCGGTCTCCCACCTGCTGGCGGGCCGCGAGATGCTCGGCCCGGCCGAGCTGATCGGCTTCGTACGGGTACCGCTGCTGCACGCCCCGCAGGTCTTCCTCAAGGCCACCGGACGCACCGGCCCCGGCCGGGCCTCGGCGTCCGTCGCCGTCGTCCTCGACCCGGCGCGCCGTGGCGTGCGCTGCGCGGTCGGCGCGATCGCACCGATGCCGCTGCGCCCGCTGGAGGCGGAGCGCTGGATCGCCTCGCTGATCGACTGGGACGGCGAGCGCGGGCTGGCGCCGGAGGCGCTGGCGGCGTTCGGGGAGTACGTGGCCGCCGCCTGCATCCCTGACCCGCAGGGCGAGGAGCAGTTGCCGCCCGCCGTCCTGCATCTGCGGCGCGTGGTCGCCGCACTGGCCCGACGAGCACTGGGGAGGGCGCTGTCATGAGCTCCGAAGAGAACGCGCCGCAGAACCGCGCTCCGCAGCGCGGTGGCTGGCAGCCGATCCCGGGCGGGGAGTACGACGCCGACGCCACCGCTTTCGTCCAGCTGCCGCCCGAGGACGCGCTGGACGCCCCGCTCGCGGCGCCCGGGCACGGCTATGTGCCGCCCCAGATCCCGCCCCTGACCCCGGGCGCGGCGGCCGACCCCACGGCGACGGGCACCTGGACCGTGCCGCCGCAGGCGTCGCAGGGCGGCGAGGTGCACCACTGGCCCGAGCCCGCGCATGACCCGCAGCCCGCGCCGGGGGCCCGGAGCGACGCACAGACCACCCACGACCCCCGTGCGACAGGGCAGTGGACGTTCCCGGAGGCCGTCGACCCGGCCGCGGGCGCCACCTCCGTCCCCGGCGCGGCCCCGGCCGCCGGTACTCCGGGCGAACTCACCGGGCAGTGGACGATTCCGGTCGCCCAGGGCGACATCCCCGACGAGTCGGGCGAGTTCACGACGTCCGTGCTGGCGTCCCAGTGGGGCGGTGGCACTCCGCCGGCCACACTGCCGGGTGGGGCGACGGCCCCATGGGCGACGACGCCGGAGCCGGCCGTTCCGGAAAGCGCCACGCCCGCCGCCGGTACGCCGGTCCCGGACGTGGCGTACCCCGCGACCCTGCCGGGCGGCGCGCCCGCGCCGTGGGCCACGGGGGCGTACACCGCCCCCGAGGCGCCGGCCGAGCCCGTCGCTGAGCCGGAGACGGAGCCCGCCGCCGCGCCGGAGGCCGCCGGGCCGGACCCCGTACCCGCGCCGGAACAGCACGAAGCGGCTCCCGCACCGGCCCCCGAACCGGCTTCCGAGGCCGCGCTGCCGGCCCCCGGAGCCCCCGACGCGGCGCCGGACGCCGCGGACGCCCCCGCCGGGTTCCCGAACGACGAGCACCCCCACACCTCGTACGTCCTGCGCGTGAACGGGGCGGACCGCCCCGTCACGGACGCCTGGATCGGCGAGTCGCTGCTGTACGTGCTGCGCGAGCGTCTCGGTCTCGCCGGTGCCAAGGACGGCTGCTCGCAGGGCGAGTGCGGCGCGTGCAACGTCCAGGTCGACGGCCGGCTCGTCGCCTCCTGCCTGGTGCCCGCGGCCACCGCGGCCGGTTCCGAGGTGCGTACGGTCGAGGGCCTGGCCACCGACGGCGAACCGTCCGACGTCCAGCGGGCCCTCGCCAAGTGCGGAGCCGTCCAGTGCGGCTTCTGCGTTCCCGGCATGGCCATGACCATCCACGATCTGCTGGAGGGCAACCACGCCCCCACGGAACTCGAGACCCGCCAGGCCCTCTGCGGCAACCTCTGCCGCTGCTCCGGCTACCGAGGCGCCATCGACGCCGTACGCGAAGTCGTCGCCGAGCGCGCGGCGAGCGCGGCAGCCGCCGCCGAGAGCGGCGACGAGGCCCGTGAAGCGACTCATGACGGGGCCCGCATCCCGCACCAGGCACCTCCGGGCGCCGGTAGTGTGCAGCCCCACCCGCATGACGGAGGCATGGCGTGAGCAACGACGCGGCCACCGCGACCCCGGCGGTCGACGGCCCCCAGCAGGAACCTTCCCCTGCCCTCGGCGGGGAGGCCCCGATCGCTCACGGCCTCGGCGCTTCCCTCCCCCCGGCGGACGCGCGCGCGAAGACCGAGGGCACGTTCCCCTACGCCTCCGATCTGTGGGCCGAGGGCCTGCTGTGGGCCGCGATCCTGCGCTCCCCGCACCCCCATGCCCGTATCACCGCCATCGACACCTCCGCCGCGGCCGACATGCCGGGCGTGCGGGCCGTCATCACGCACACCGACGTCCCGGGCGACGCGGCGTACGGCCGCCGGATCGCCGACCGCCCCGTCTTCGCGTCCGACACCGTCCGCCACCACGGAGAGGCGATCGCGGCGGTCGCCGCGGACCACCCCGACACGGCCCGGCTCGCGGCGGCCGCGATCTCGGTCGAGTACGAGATCCTCGAACCGGTCACCGACCCGGAGAAGGCCTTCGCCGCCGAGCCGCTCCACCCCGACGGCAATCTGATCCGCCACATCCCGCTGAGCTTCGGCGACCCGGACGCGGCCGGAGAGATCGTCGTCGAGGGCCTCTACCGGATCGGCCGCCAGGACCCCGCCCCCATCGGCGCCGAGGCCGGCCTCGCCGTGCCCCGCCCCGACGGCGGCGTCGAGCTCTACACCGCCTCCACCGACCCCCACACGGACCGGGACCTGGCCGCGGCCTGCTTCGGACTCTCACCCGAACAGGTAAAGGTGGTCGTCACCGGCGTCCCGGGCGCGACGGGCGACCGCGAGGACCCGGGCTTCCAGATCCCGCTCGGGCTGCTCGCCCTGCGCACCGGCTGCCCGGTCAAGCTCACCGCCACCCGCGAGGAGTCCTTCCTCGGCCATGCCCACCGCCACCCCACCCTGCTCCGCTACCGCCACCACGCGAACGCGGAGGGCCGCCTGGTGAAGGTGGAGGCGCAGATCCTGCTGGACGCGGGCGCGTACGCCGACTCCTCCTCCGAGTCCCTCGCCGCCGCCGTCGCCTTCGCCTGCGGACCGTACATCGTTCCGCACGCCTTCATCGAGGGCTGGGCCGTACGCACCAACAACCCGCCCTCCGGCCATGTGCGCGGCGAGGGCGCGATGCAGGTGTGCGCGGCGTACGAGGCGCAGATGGACAAACTGGCCGCGAAGCTGGGCCTGGACCCCACCGAGGTCCGCCTCCGCAACGTCCTCGCGACCGGCGACATCCTCCCCACCGGCCAGACCGTCACCTGCCCGGCGCCGGTCGCCGAACTCCTCCAGGCCGTCCGCGACTTCCCGCTCCCCGCCCTGCCCAAGGACACCCCCGAAGAGGCCTGGCTCCTGCCCGGCGGCCCCGAGGGCGCGGGCGAGCCGGGCGCGGTGCGCCGCGGCGTCGGCTACGCGCTGGGCATGGTCCACATGCTCGGCGCGGAGGGCACGGACGAGGTCTCCACGGCCACCGTGAAGGTCCACGACGGAGTCGCCACGGTCATCTGCGCGGCCGTCGACACCGGCCAGGGCTTCGCCACCCTCGCCCGCCAGATCGTCCAGGAGACCCTCGGCATCGACGAGGTCCACGTCGCCTCGGTCGACACCGACCAGCCCCCGGCGGGACCGGCCACGCACGGCCGTCACACCTGGGTCTCGGGCGGCGCGGTCGAGCGGGCCGCGAAGATGGTCCGCACTCAGCTCCTCCAGCCCCTGGCCCACAAGTTCGGCATGTCCACCGAACTGCTGCAGATCACCGACGGCAAGATCACCTCCTACGACGGTGTCCTCTCCACGACCGTCACCGAGGCGATGGACGGCAAGGAACTCTGGGCCACCGCCCAGTGCCGCCCGCACCCCACCGAGCCCCTCGACGACCACGGCCAGGGCGACGCCTTCGTCGGCCTCGCCTTCTGCGCGATCCGCGCGGTCGTCGACGTCGACATCGAACTCGGCTCCGTACGCGTCGTCGAAATGGCCGTCGCCCAGGACGTCGGCCGCGTCCTCAACCCCGCCCAGCTCGCCACCCGTATCGAGGCGGGCATCACCCAGGGCGTCGGCGCGGCCCTCACCGAGAACCTCCGCACCGCCCGCGGCCTGGTCCGCCACCCGGACCTGACGGGCTACGCCCTCCCGACCTCCCTGGACGCACCGGACATCCGCATCGTCAAACTCGTCGAAGAACGCGACGTGGTGGCCCCCTTCGGCGCGAAGGCCGCGAGCGCGGTCCCGGTCGTCACCTCCCCGGCCGCCGTCGCCTCGGCGGTCCGCGCGGCGACGGGCCGGCCCGTCAACCGGCTGCCGATCCGGCCACAGGCGGCGGTGGCTGCGCCGAACGCGTAGCGGGACGCCTCGGCACGGGCCGGGGGCGGGCACCCCCACGACCCGCACCGGTCACACGCCTCCCGACACCGCCGTCACGGTCTCGTTCTGCAGCAGGAACAGCCGCTTGCCGTTCGACGTCAGCTTCAGCGACTTGGTGCTGTGCTGGGGGTGGGTCCAGGCCCGCTTGCCCGTGTCCTTGTGGAGGGCCACGGCGTCGAACGACTTGGGGTCCTTGCCGGTGACGTCGCAGACGTAGTCCCCGAGGATCTGGGGGCCGGTGCTGAGCAGGGGTACGCCCCTGATGTCGGTCGCCCAGATCTTCGCGCCGTCGCTGAGGCGGCGGCAGTGCAGCGTCCACGATGCGGCCACGTAGAGGCGATCCCCGTCGACGGTGGGAGTGGACCAGTCGGAGCCGTCGGGCGCGGCCCGGACCGTCCACACGTCCTTGCCGTCCTGGAGCCGGACCACCCTCAGCGGTCCGCCGCCCAGGACGACGGTGTCGCCGTGGATCAGCGGCATCGCGCCGTAGCCGCCCGCCTTGCGCCGCTCCCAGACATGCCGTCCCGAGCGGGCGTCGAGTGCGGTGATGTCCCCCTCGTGCGAGTTGAGGATCAGGTGGTCTTCGCCCGCGGTGGCATAGCCGAAGCCGAACACGGTGGGGACGGTCCACAGGACCTTGCGGGTCTTCGTGTCGAGGGCGCGGATCTTCTTGCCGCGCGTCAGGACGTACAGCGTCGCGTCGTTCGCCGCGAGGATCGTGGCGGCCTCGATCTCCGCGGACCACTGCTCCTTGCCGGACGACGGGCTGAGGGCGTGCACCGCGCCGCCGGCGTCTCCCGCCACGATCAGACCGCCGGGCAGTACCAGGAACTCCGAGGACGGGGTGATGTTCGGCGACTCCCACTTCTTCCGGCCGTCGCCCGCCCCGTAGGCGACGAGTCCTCCGTTCTTCGCTCCGAACACCACGACGTCGTCGACGGCGAGTGCGGGAGGGCTCCAGGGATCCGCGACCGCCAGCGGACCCCAGGCGCGTGTTCCCGCGGGAGCCGCCTTCGCGCTGTTCTTCGGTGACGGCCCGCTCGGTTCCTCCTCGCCGCTCATCAGCCAGGCGGCCGTGCCACCCCCGGCGGCCAGTACGGCGGCTCCGGCCGCGAGCCCGGTCAGGAACCTGCGGCGGCCGGGAGGCTCTGCGACGACCGTGCCGGGGAGCGTCGACCACTGCTGTGCGCCGGTCTCCCGCTGCTTGATGTCGGTGGCCAACGGGCCCTGCCGCCAGATCCGTTCGGGGCGCCGCGGCGGCGCGAAGGCCGCACGGATCTGATCGGGGGAGGGCCGCGACGCGGGATCCTTCGCCAGGCACGGGCCGATGAGCGGGCGCAGCGGTTCCGGGACCCGGCTCAGGTCCGGCTCCCCGTGGACCACTTCGTACTGCACGGCGGCCACATGGCCGCCGGAGTACGCCCGTACACCGCTTGCCGCGTAGGCCAGGACGGCCCCGAGGGAGAAGATGTCCGCTGCCGGACCGACCCGCTGCCCCAGCACCTGCTCGGGTGCGCCGAAGCCGGGCGTCACCGGGGCCTGGCCCGTGGTGGTGAGCGTGAGCCCGTGCTCGGGTCGCGCGATGCCGAAGTCGATGACGCGCGGGCCGGAGGAGGTCAGCACGATGTTCGCGGGCTTGAGGTCGCGGTGGATCAGGCCGGTGGCATGGATGGTCCCGAGCGTCTCGGCGAGAGCGGCGGCGAGGGCGCGCAGGGCCTCGTCCTGGAGCGGCCCGTAGGCGGTGACAGCCTGCTCCAGGGTCGGCCCCGCGAGGAACTCCGAGGCGATCCAGAGACGGCCGCCCTCGGTCTGGGCGGCCAGGACCCGTGCGACACCCTGGCCGGTGACGGCCCGAGCGGCCTCCGCCTCGCGCAGAAAGCGCTGCACCATGTGCTGGTCATGGGCGAGCTGGGGCAGCAGGATCTTGACGGCCGCGGCCCGGCCCTGGCTGTCGTGGGCGAAGTACACCTTGCCCATGCCCCCGGCACCGAGCACTCCGACGAGGCGATAGGGGCCGAGCCGGAGTGGGTCGCCGGGGCCGAGAGTGTTCATCCGAGAGTCCTTCATGAGGGGTTCGCGGGGTACTTGAAGGTGAGGTTGACGGCGATGACCTCCTCGCCGTCCGTGAGGACGAGGCGCTTGGCGGACTCGTGGAAGGTGAGGCTCCGTGAGCTTCTGGAGAAGGCCCATTCCTGGGCGTGGGTACGGAGGTTGACCACGCAGACGCTGCCGCCGGCCGTGACGAAGACGTATTCGCCGTTCACGGCGATCGGGACCGTCGGCTCGGGAGCCCTCTTGGTCTCCGTCTCCCACCGGAGCTTCCCGTCGGCGGCGCCCACGGCCACGACGCCCATGTCCTTCTCCGCCGCGTACACCACTCCGCCTCGCAGGGCCGGCGTGCCGTACGAGCCGGCCGGGCGGCCCGCTCCGAACGTCCAGGCGACGGCGCCGTCGCTCAGCC
>NZ_JBSGZO010000279.1:0-11232 GCF_053611045.1 Streptomyces sp. NPDC054841
CCCACTCGGGTGCCGGCCCGTCCGTCTTTCGTCGCACGGTCCGTACGGGTCGGTTCGTCAGTCGAAGTTCAAGCTGCGCAGGACCAGGCCCGTCGCCGGCTTCGGGCCGAACGACGTCGACTTGCGCGGCATCGTGACGCCCTGCTGGGCGAGTTCCCGGACGACGTCCTCCCGTACGGGATGCATCAGCACCGCCGTACCGCCACGGCGCTCGGCCTGGACGACCGCCGCCTCGGTGTCGTGGATGTAGGCAATGTCCTCGGGCAGGTCCGGGATGCGCCAGATGTGGTCCAGCAGCGTGGCGTGCAGGACGGTCGCGTCGAGCTTGCGCCAGGCGTCCGGGCGGCCTGCCGGGACCGTACGGGCCAGCAGGTCGGCGTCCGGGCGGTCGAGGAGATGGAAGCGGCCGTCCCCCGCGAGCAGGAAGGCGTTGCCTTCGGCGGCCGCGGAGGCCAGGACTTCGAGGGCGTTCGGGAGGGGGCCGTCGACATCCCGTACCCGGAAGAGGCCCTCCACCGCGGCGAGCGCGTCCGCGACCGGGAGCCGGTTCAGCAGGCGGTGGATCGCGCGGACCTGGAGCGGATAGCGGGCCGTGTCGATCAGGAGCACCAGGCCGTAGTCCCACGCCCCGGGAACGGGCTGCTCGTCGCGGAGACGGAGGTACGTCGCCCAGCGGTGGTGCCCGTCGGCGATCAGAGCCTGCTGGTGGGTGAGGTCCGCGGAGATCTGCGCCAGGTCCGCCGGGTCGGTGACCGACCAGAGGCGGTGGCTGAAGCCGTCCTCCGTCGTCGTGGACAGCAGCGCCGAGCTGTGGATGATGCGTTCGATGACGGCGGAGGCCCCGGTCGCGGAGCCGTCACTGCGGTACGTGAAAAGCAGCGGCTCCAGATTGGCGGCGGTGGTGCGCATCAGGGCCGCCCGGTCGGCCACCACATGCGGCATCACGTCCTCGTGCGGAAGCACGATGCCCTCGTCCGGGGCCGACAGTGCCAGCGCGCCGATGATTCCACGCTGCAGGACGCTGCCCCTGCGCTGCTCGTAGACGTAGAGCGACGGCACCGGATCGGGTGCGAGGACGCCCTCGGCCAGCCAGCGGTCCAGGGTCTCGGCGGCCTGCTCGTGGCGGGCTTCGGCAGTGGCTGCCTGGGGGAGGATCAGCCGGACGATGTTGTAGGGATCCGCGGACTCCAGGTGGTGCAGACCGTCCGGGCGTACGACGACGTCGTACGGGGGTGAGGTCACGGCGGCGAGGCTGCCGACCCGCTCGGGGACATAGCGCAGTCCGCGGAACGGGATCATGTGCAGACCGTCGTCGGCCGCGTCACCTCTCGTGTTCATTCAGGCATCGTATGTGGCTGAGGCGATGAGCGATGATCGGGGGAGCAACGAGCGATCAATAAAAGCCACGTGTGAAGGAGCGGAACACCATGGGCGAGCAGGCCAGGACAAGGCCGAGCGGCAGCGCGCGGGCGCTGTGCGCTGTGTACGACACGGCACTGCTCGACCTCGACGGGGTGGTGTACGCGGGCGGGGCGGCGATCGCGTACGCCGTGGACTCGCTCGGGACGGCGCGCGACGGCGGGATGCATCTGGCGTACGTCACGAACAACGCGCTGCGCACTCCGGACGCGGTGGCGCACCATCTCACCGAGCTGGGAGTGCCGGCGGAGCCCGCGGACGTCATCACCTCGGCGCAGGCGGTGGCGCGGCTCATCGCCGAGCAGGTCCCGGCGGGCGCGCGGGTGCTGGCGATCGGCGGCGAGGGGCTGCGGGTCGCGCTGCGCGAACGCGGGCTGGAGCCGGTGGAGTCCGCGGACGACGATCCCGCTGCCGTGGTGCAGGGGTACGGCGGTCCCGAGCAGCCGTGGGGGCGGCTCGCCGAGGCGTGTTATGCGATCGCCCGCGGGGTGCCGTGGTTCGCGTCCAACACGGATCTGACGATTCCGAGCGCGCGGGGGATTGCGCCGGGAAACGGCGCGGCGGTCGAGGTCGTACGGATCGCGACGGGTGCCGAGCCGCAGATCGCGGGGAAGCCGCTGCCGCCGATGCACCGGGAAACGATTCTGCGGACGGGTGCCGAGCGGCCGCTGGTGGTCGGGGACCGGCTGGACACGGACATCGAGGGCGCGTTCAACGGGGGTGTGGACTCGCTGCTCGTCCTGACCGGGGTGACGAACGCGGCGCAGCTGCTGGCGGCGGAACCGAAGCACCGGCCGACATATGTGGATGCGGATCTGCGGGGGCTGCTGACCGGGCAGCCCGAAGTGGTCGATGCCGGGCCCGGATTCGGCTGTGGCGGCTGGACCGCGTCCGTTCGCGTCGACACGCTCGTACTGGACGGGGAAGGCGAACCGCTGGACGGGCTGCGGGCGTTGTGCGCGGCGGCGTGGACGCACGCGGGGGATGCCGCGGGCACGCTCGATGCGGGGAAGGCGCTGGCCAGGCTGGGCTGGTGACCCGAGGCCCGGCGGGGTTCCCTGACCCGAGCGCAATGGGAGGGTAGGCTAACCTAACCGGGTGTTGGTCGACAGTCTCCCCGAACAGAGCGCGGAACCGACTTCGGCAGCCGCAGCGCCAAAGCCGCGCAAGCGTCATGCGCTGCGCGCCGCCGGGCTGCTGCTGTCCGTCGGTGTCCTGCTGCTGGTCTGCGTCGCGAGCATCGCGATCGGTGCCAAGTCGGTCCCGGTCGGCGATGTGTGGCACGGGCTCTTCCAGAACTCCGGCACCGGCAACGACGTGATCGTTCACGATGTGCGAGTGCCGAGGACCGTGCTCGGGCTGTTGGCCGGTGTGGCGCTCGGCCTGGCGGGCGCGGTGATGCAGGCGCTCACCCGCAACCCGCTCGCCGAGCCGGGCATTCTCGGCGTGAACGCGGGCGCGGCGGCCGCTGTCGTCTCGGCCATCAGCTTCCTCGGCGTCACCTCGCTGACCGACTACATCTGGTTCGCCTTCCTCGGCGCCGGGATCGTGTCGGTGGTCGTGTACGTCCTCGGCGGCAGCCGGGGCGCCACGCCGGTGCGCCTCGCGCTCGCCGGCACCGCGGCCACCTATGCGCTCTACGGGTACGTCAACGCCGTACAGCTGCTGGACTCCGCGGCGCTGGACCGGCTGCGCTTCTGGACGGTCGGATCGCTCGCATCGGCCGACCCCGGGACCATCGGCAGGGTGGCCCCGTTCATCGGCGCCGGCGTACTGCTCGCGCTGCTGATCGCCCGGCCGCTGAACGCGATGGAGATGGGCGACGACACCGCCCGCGCGCTCGGCGCCCATCTCACGCGCACCCGCGTTCTGGCCATGGTCGCGATCACGCTGCTCTGCGGAGCCGCGACCGCGGCCTGCGGGCCGATCGTCTTCATCGGGCTGATGGTGCCGCATCTCGTACGGGCCATCACCGGCCCCGACATGCGATGGATCATTCCCTACGCGACCGTGCTCTCGCCGGTGCTGCTGCTCGGTGCCGATGTCGTCGGCCGGGTCGTCGCCCGCCCCTCCGAACTGCAGGTCGGCATCGTCACCGCGGTCATCGGCGGCCCGGTCTTCATCTACCTCGTACGCCGCAAGAGGATGGCGCAGCTGTGAGAGCCGTGAAAGCGATACGTACTCCGGGCGGACTCTCCGTCCGTGTGGACCTGAGGGCGTCCGTCGTCGTCCTGCTGCTGGTCGCCGCCGCCCTGGCAGCGGCCGTCCTGCTCGTCGGCAGCGGCGACTTCCCGATGACGCCCGGCGAGGTCGTCGCCACGCTGCTCGGCAACGGCACGCCCGCGCAGGAGTTCATCGTCAACGACCTGCGGCTGCCGCGGGTGCTGGTGGGCCTGCTGGTCGGCGTGGCGCTCGCAGTGGGTGGTGCGGTCTTCCAGTCCATCTCCCGCAATCCGCTGGGCAGTCCGGATGTGCTCGGGTTCGGGCAGGGCTCGGTGGTGGGCGCGCTGATCGTGATCGTCCTGTTCCAGGGCGGGGCGTTCGCCGTCGCGGGCGGTGCGGTCGTCGGCGGACTGCTGACGGGTCTGGGCGTCTATCTGCTCGCCTGGAAGCGAGGGGTGCACGGCTACCGGCTGGTGCTCGTCGGCATCGGCGTCATGGCGATGCTCACCGGCGTCACCCACTACCTGCTCACCAAGGCCAACCTGGTCGACGCGACCCGTGCCGTGCTCTGGATGACCGGTTCGCTCGACGGCCGTGACTGGGCCCAGTTCTGGCCGCTGCTCGCCGTCTGCGCGGTGCTCGTCCCGCTGTGCATCGGCTACGGACGGCCGCTGCGGATGCTGGAGATGGGCGACGACGCGGCGTACGCGCTCGGCGTCCGGGTCGAGCGGACCCGGGCCGTCCTGATCGGCTCGGCCGTCCTGCTCACGGCCGCCGCGACCGCCGCCGCCGGGCCGGTCGCCTTCGTGGCGCTCAGCGCGCCGCAGCTGGCCCGCCGGCTGACCCGCTCGCCCGGGCCCAACATCGCCGCGTCCGCCGTGATGGGCGCCGCCCTGCTGCTGAGCGCGGACTGGATCGCCACCTCGGCGTTCGGCGACCGGCAACTGCCGGTCGGTGTGGTCACGGGCGTGCTCGGCGGCTGCTATCTGCTCTGGCTGCTGGTCACCGAACGCAGGGCGGGTCGGATATGACGAGCCCCGCCCGGCCCGGGCGCACGACCGCAGACCCGCACCCGACGACCGTGAAGAACCCCAGGAGCCCCATGAGTACGTCCATGCAGCGCCTCACCGCGGAATCGGTCACCCTCGCCTACGACCAGCGGGTCATCGCCGAGGACCTCTCGGTCGAGATACCCGACAACTCGTTCACGGTGATCGTCGGCCCGAACGCCTGCGGCAAGTCCACGCTGCTGCGCGCGCTCTCGCGGATGCTCAAGCCCAGCCAGGGCCGCGTGCTGCTCGACGGGCAGGCGATCCACTCGATGCCCGCGAAGAAGGTCGCAAGGACGCTGGGGCTGCTTCCCCAGTCGTCGATCGCCCCCGACGGCATCACCGTCGGCGACCTCGTCGCCCGAGGCCGCTACCCGCACCAGGGCCTGCTGCGCCAGTGGTCCCGGGAGGACGAACGGATCGTCCAGGAGTCGATGGCCGCGACCGGGGTCGCCGAACTCGCCGACCGCTACGTCGACGAGCTTTCCGGCGGTCAGCGCCAGCGGGTCTGGATCGCGATGGCGCTCGCCCAGCAGACCCCGCTGCTGCTGCTCGACGAGCCCACCACGTTCCTCGACATCCAGCACCAGCTGGAGATCCTCGACCTCTGCGGCGAGCTGCACGAGACGCAGGGCCGCACCCTCGTCGCCGTACTCCACGACCTCAACCAGGCCGCCCGGTACGCGACCCACCTCATCGCGATGCGGGACGGGAAGATCGAGGCGGAGGGAGCGCCCGGCGATGTCGTCACCGCCGAGCTGGTCGAACAGGTCTTCGGCGTGCGCTCGCAGGTGATCGACGATCCGGAGACGGGTACGCCGCTGGTGGTGCCGCTGGCCCGGCGCCGTAGGGCGGCCCCCCGGACGCCCCAGGAGGCCTCCGGGGAGCCGTCCGGCGCCGCTGCCGATGCGGTGACTACAGCAGCGCCCTGAGGCGCAGCAGATCGCGGAAGCCGGCCTCGAGCCTGACCCGGCCCGAGGCCCAGGCCTTCGCGAAATTCAGCTCCCCGTCGACCATCGCCACCAGGTCGTCACCGGTCATCGCGAGCCGGATCTCCGCCTTCTGCGCCGGTGGGCCGTCCAGTGTGTCCACCACCTCGATCCGGCCCGCCGAGAGGCGCCCGGTGAAGGTGATGTCCAGGTCCTTGATGTGGCAGCTCAGGGAACGGTCGAGCGCGGTCGCGCTGCGCACGTCACCGTCCGCCTTTGCCAGGTTGTCCGAAAGTCTGTCGAGTGCGCTGCGGCACTCCTCCGTCGTCGCCATCGTGATCGACGGTACCCCAGGGCTTCGCGGTAGCGTCTGGGCATGAGCGACTCGATGCCGGGCCCGGAACCGGAAACGCCGGAAACGTCCGAGGAGGCCGCCGCCGGGGCGCACGAACCCGCCGCGCCCGCCCCCCTCGGCGTCGCGCGCGTCCCCACCGGCCATGCAGGGGTGGACGCGCACCTGGAGCGACTGGCTGATGCCGATCACCTCCCGGCCGACGGCCACCTGGAGGTGTACGAGGATGTACACCGAGGGCTGCGTGACGCGCTGACCGCGCTGGACGCCCGCCCGGACGACTCGTACGACCACAGGAGCTGAACCGAACGTGGCAGGAGTGGCACGCCGCCGTCTCGACGCCGAGCTGGTACGCCGCAAGCTCGCCCGCTCGCGTGAGCACGCGAGCCAGTTGATCGCGGCAGGGCGGGTGACCGTCGGCAGAAACACCGCCACGAAGTCCGCCACCCAGGTCGAGACCAGTGCCGCCATCGTCGTCGCCCAGGACGACAGCGATCCCGAGTACGTCTCGCGCGGCGGCCACAAGCTCGCCGGCGCGTTCGAGGCCTTCGTACCGCAGGGGCTGAAGGTCGAGGGGCGGCGGGCGCTGGACGCGGGCGCGTCCACCGGCGGGTTCACCGACGTCCTGCTCCGGGCCGGGGCCGCGCATGTCGTCGCCGTCGACGTGGGCTACGGCCAGCTCGCCTGGTCCCTGCAGAGCGATGAACGTGTGACGGTCAAGGACCGTACCAATGTGCGCGAGTTGACCCTGGAGACGATCGACGGGGAGGCGGTGGACCTGATCGTCGGTGATCTGTCCTTCATCCCGCTCGGCCTCGTGCTGCCCGCGCTGGTGCGCTGCACGGCGCCCGGCGCCGATCTCGTCCTCATGGTCAAGCCACAGTTCGAGGTCGGCAAGGAGCGGCTCGGCAGCGGCGGAGTGGTGCGCAGCCCGGAGCTGCGCGCCGAGGCCGTACGGACCGTGGCACGGCAGGCCGGTGAGCTGGGGCTGGGCGTGCTCGGAGTGACCGCCAGCCCGCTGCCCGGGCCCTCCGGCAACGTCGAGTACTTTCTGTGGCTCCGGGCCGGGGCACCGGACCTCGACCCGGCGGATGTCGATCGTGCAGTGGCGGAGGGGCCGCGTTGACCGATACGAGCACGGATACGAAGACACGTACGCGCACGGTTTTCCTGCTGGCGCACACCGGCCGGCCCGCGGCCATCCGGAGCGCCGAACTCGTCGTCCAGGGCCTGCTGCGTGCCGGCCTCGGGGTGCGGGTGCTCGCCTTCGAGGCGGCGGATCTCCCGCTGCCGTCGACGGTGGAGACGGTCCCGGAGGCCACGCCCGAGGTGCTGGACGGCTGTGAGCTGCTGATCGTGCTGGGCGGCGACGGGACGCTGCTGCGCGGTGCGGAGTTCGCCCGCGCGTCGGGTGTGCCGATGCTCGGTGTCAATCTGGGGCGGGTCGGCTTCCTCGCGGAGGCCGAGCGCGACGACCTGGACAAGGTTGTCGACCGGGTCGTGACCCGTGAGTACGAGGTCGAGGAACGGATGACCCTCGATGTCGCCGTACGCAGCAACGGCGACATAGTGCACCGGGACTGGGCGCTCAACGAAGCCGCCGTGCAGAAGGTCTCGCCCGAGCGGATGCTGGAGGTCGTCCTGGAGATCGACGGGCGGCCGGTGACCGGCTTCGGCTGCGACGGCATCGTCTGCGCCACGCCGACCGGCTCGACCGCCTATGCCTTCTCGGCGGGCGGTCCGGTGGTGTGGCCGGAGGTCGAGGCCCTGCTGATGGTGCCGATCAGTGCACACGCCCTGTTCGCCAAGCCGCTGGTCACCTCACCGACGTCCGTCCTCGCGGTGGAGGTGCAGCCGAACACGCCGCACGGTGTGCTGTGGTGCGACGGCCGCCGCGCGGTCGAGCTGCCCCCGGCGGCCCGCGTGGAGGTCCGGCGGGGTGCGGTGCCGGTGCGGCTGGCGCGGCTGCACCACGCGTCGTTCACCGACCGTCTCGTGGCGAAGTTCGCGCTCCCCGTCTCGGGCTGGCGCGGAGCGCCGCACTGAGTCCTGCGGGCGGGTTGCGGAGCGGCCGGGCGTTCTGCGGTGGTGGGCCGGGCGCCGGCAGGCCCTGCGGGCGGGGTGCGGAGCGGCCGGTACCGCGGGGTGGCCCGGGGCGTCCGTCCTCAAGCTCCCCCTACGCCCTGCGGCGTGGGGGGACCCCCAGACGGGCTCGACACGTGCCCGATACCGCAGGGGAGGGCCACCCCGGGGGGTGACGGCAGGCGTCCCCGACCTGCGGCTCCGTGCGCGCGGGGCGGGGGCCGTCGCACAGCCGGGCCCGGACCTCGTAAGGTCTTCCCCGTGTTGGAGGAGATGCGGATACGGTCGCTCGGGGTCATCGACGATGCCGTCGTCGAGCTGTCGCCCGGATTCACTGCGGTGACGGGTGAGACCGGTGCGGGCAAGACCATGGTCGTCACCAGCCTCGGCCTGCTGCTCGGCGGGCGCGCCGACCCCGCCCTGGTGCGGCTCGGCGCCAAGTCGGCGGTCGTCGAGGGGCGGGTCACCGTGCCCGCCGGTGGCTCCGCGGCCGTACGGGCCGAGGAGGCCGGGGCCGAACTCGACGACGGTGCGCTGCTGATCAGCCGGACGATCTCCGCGGAGGGACGCTCGCGCGCCCACCTCGGCGGGCGTTCCGTGCCCGTCGGCATGCTCACCGAACTTGCCGACGAACTCGTCGCCGTACACGGCCAGACCGACCAGCAAGGGCTGCTCAAGCCCGCGCGGCAGCGGCAGGCCCTCGACCGGTACGCGGGTGACACGGTCACCGGGCCGCACGAGAAGTACGTGGCGGCCTACCGGCGGCTGAGGTCGGTGACCGCCGAGCTGGCCGAGCTGACCACGCGTGCCCGCGAGCGTGCCCAGGAAGCGGATCTGCTGCGCTTCGGGCTGAACGAGGTCGCGGGCGTCGAGCCGCGCGCCGGTGAGGACGTCGAAATGGCCGCCGAGGCCGAGCGGCTCGGCCACGCCGAGGCCCTCGCGTCCGCGGCGTCCGTCGCACACGCCGCGCTCGCCGGAAACCCGGAGGACCCCGAGGGCGTCGACGCGACCACACTGGTCGCGGGCGCCGGGCGGGCCCTGGACGCCGTACGGTCCCACGACCCCGCGCTCGCCTCGCTCGCCGACCGGATGGGCGAGATCTCCATCCTGCTCGCGGATGTCGCCGGAGAGCTCGCCGGGTACGCCGACAACCTCGACGCCGATCCGCTGCGGCTCGCCGCGGTCGAGGAACGGCGGGCCGCGCTCACCGGGCTCACCCGCAAGTACGGTGAGGACATCAACGCCGTACTGGCCTGGGCCGAGGAGAGCGCCGGCCGCCTCACCGAGCTGGAGGGCGACGACGACCGCATCGGCGAGCTGACCGTCGAACGCGACGCGCTGCGCGCCGAGCTCTCCGGGCTGGCACAGGCGCTGACCGATGCCCGTACGGAGGCGGCGGCGCGGTTCGCCGAGGCGGTGACCGCGGAGCTGGCGTCGCTCGCGATGCCGCACGCCCGCGTGTCCTTCGCCATCCGGCAGTCCGAGGACCCGGACGGCATCGAGGTCGGCGGCCGGCTCGTCGCGTACACACCGTCCGGCGTGGACGAGGTAGAGCTGCTGCTCGCGCCGCACCCGGGCGCCCAGCCGCGGCCGATCGCCAAGGGCGCGTCCGGCGGTGAGCTGTCGCGTGTGATGCTCGCGGTGGAGGTCGTCTTCGCCGGGACCGATCCGGTGCCGACGTACCTCTTCGACGAGGTGGACGCGGGCGTCGGCGGCAAGGCGGCGGTGGAGATCGGGCGCCGGCTCGCGAAGCTGGCGAAGACGGCGCAGGTCGTCGTGGTCACCCACCTGCCGCAGGTCGCTGCTTTCGCGGACCGGCAGCTGCTCGTCGAGAAGACCAACGACGGGTCGGTGACGCGGTCCGGGGTGACCGTGCTGACGGGCGAGGACCGGGTGCGGGAGCTGTCGCGGATGCTCGCGGGGCAGGAGGACTCGGAGACGGCGCGGGCGCACGCGGAGGAGTTGCTGGCGGCTGCGCGTAGCGAGGTCTAGAGCCTGTCGTTCGGATCAGGCCGGATCAGCGAGCGGGGTCTGGCGCGTGCAGATGCAAGGCGGTGGGGGCACCTCCCAGCGGTAGCTGGGGGAGTGCCGTAGCCGGGGTACCTCCCAGGCGAAGCTCTGGGGGAGCGTCGCGGCCCCGACAAGATCGCCCGGACAAGCCCTAAGGGCTGTCGCGTCCTGAATCCTTCGGGGCTGCCGCCCCCACACCCCCACCACGGACGGCATGCGGCGCAGCCGGTGCCGTTGACGTGCCCGGTACCGGGGTGCGCGGTGCGCCGGGGGGTGGGGTCGGGGCCCTCCGGGCTCGACTCCTCGGGGTCGGCAGACCTCCGCATACCGTGGAGAAACCCGGCACTTGCCGGCGACCCCTGCGGGTCGACCCTGCACGCCCCTCCTGCGCCGTGTGACGGCTCTCCCTTGTGGTCGGTGCCGGCACTACGGGCAGTCGCCGAACGGGCCGGGAGGGGGCGTGCAGGGTCGGCCCCGCAGGGGATTGGGGGAAGTGCCGGGCCACTGAACGGCATCGGCGCCCACCAAGCCCCGCGGAGGTAACCCGGAGGGCCTCGACCCACCCACCGGCGCCCGCGCACCCCGGTCTAGGGTGACGATCATGGGAACGTTCAGCAGGGTCATCGCGTTCGGCACCGCCGCAGGCGTGACGCGCGTCGCGTACCGCGCGCTCCGAGCACGGACGCGCGGGCACGCGCGCTGGGAGCGTACGAACTACGCCGGGCGCACCGTTGACCTGTGCGCCGGGCCCGCCGTGGCCGTGGGTACGGCGGCCGGCGCGGTGGCCGCCGGCGTGCCCGCCGCCGCTGTCGCCGTGCTGGCGGCCGGGGCCTGCGGGGCGTACGACGACGTCGCCGGGGACGACCGGCGGGGGTTCAGGGCCCACCTCGGGGCCCTGCGGCAGGGCGAGGTCACCAGCGGGGCCGTGAAGCTGTTCGGGATCGGGGCCGCCGGGCTCCTCGCGGGGGCGGCGATGAAGGAGCGGCCCGTCGACAAGGTGCTCGCGGGGGTCGTGATCGCCGGTACCGCGCACTTCGTGAACCTCGTCGACGTACGGCCCGGCCGCGCCGCGCTCACCGTGCTCGGGCTCGCTGCGCCCGGGCTGCCGCGGGGCCCGCTCGCCGCGGCGCCCTTGGCCGCCGCGGCCACCGTCGCCGCCGACGATCTGGGCGAGAGCACCATGCTCGGCGACACCGGGGCGCACGCGCTCGGCGCGGCCCTCGGGGCC
>NZ_JBSGZO010000280.1:0-11227 GCF_053611045.1 Streptomyces sp. NPDC054841
CCGACACGCCGCACGTGCCGGTGGCGTGTGACCAAGAACGGATCGGTAATTTCCGTTTCTGCTCGCTCTCTTGGCGGCCGATCAGTAGCCTCGGCTCGAACACCGGCCATGGACATGGCCGTATCCCCCGTGGCGACTTGTTGGAGACATCAATGGAGCGTCCCGCCTGGGCCCCGCCGGGCATCGACATTTCGGTGCCGAGCGTGTCCCGTATTTACGACTACTATCTGGGCGGCTCGCACAATTTCGAGGTCGACCGGGAAGCCGCCCGCAGGGCCATGCAGTTCATGCCGGGCCTCCCCAAGATCATGCAGGCGAACCGGGCGTTCATGCGCCGTGCCGTGAACTTCGCCGTGAGCGAGGGCATCACCCAGTTCCTCGACATCGGCTCCGGCATACCGACCTTCGGCAATGTGCACGAAGTCGCGCTGAGAGCCACCCCGCAGGCCCGGGTGGTCTACGTCGACCACGACCCGGTCGCCGTCGCACACAGCCAGGCCGTGCTCCAGGGCAACGACAACGCCGGCATCGTAGGAGCCGATCTGCGCAAGCCGGTCGAGATCCTCAACAGCCCCGAGACCGTCCGGATCCTCGACCTCGAACGGCCCGTGGTCCTGCTCCTCGTCGCCGTGCTCCACTTCCTGGAGGACTCCGACGACCCGAAGCGCGCCGTGACCGAGCTGCGCGACGCGCTCGCACCGGGAAGCCTCCTCGTCCTCACGCACGCCTCGTACGAGGGCATACCGGTCCCCAAGGAGCAGGCAGGCGGCGCCGTCGGCGTCTACGAGGACATCCGCAACCCGCTCGTCATGCGCTCCCGCGAGGAGATCCAGCAGTTCTTCGACGGGTTCACGATGATCGAACCCGGACTGGTGTCGATGCCCGACTGGCGGCCCGACACCCCGGCCGCGCAGGAGGATCCATACGCGTTCTCCGGCTTCGCAGGGGTGGGGCGCAAGGGGTGATGACGCCGTCGCAGGCAGCGGGATCCGCGGCGGCGGACCCGGACGGCCTAGAGGACAGACTCCGGCGGTTCGCGACCATCTGGAGCCGGGCGATCTTCCCGGTGACGGCCACGTCGCTGACCCGCCCCGAGTTCGAACAGCATCTGCTGCCGCTCGCACGACAGCTCAGCGACGCGCTGCACACGCGTCCCTTCGACACCGCCCCCGCCCATCGGGTCGGGGCCGCCCTGGTCGGCGCGCACTGCACCGACCCCGACGCGCTCAGCCGCACGCTGGGGGTGATCGACGCCTATCTCGTCCTCTACTGCGGGACGGACCAGGAGCCCGCCGAGGACAGCCGTGCCCGCTGCGCCCGGCTGCAGCACGCGCTCGCGGCCGGTTACGCCCAGGCGCTGCGCGAGCGCACCCTCACCGAGCAGGAGGCCATCGCCAGATCGGCGCTGGCGGCCCGCAGCGACGCCATGGACGCCCTGCACGCCACCGAGACCCGCTTCCGTGCGGTGTTCGAAGGGGCGGCCATCGGCATCGGCATCGCCGACCTCGAAGGCAATGTGCTGGAGGTCAACGACACCCTGACCCGGATGTTCGGCGGCCTCGAGCACCATGTCCGCGGCCGCAAGGTCAACGAGTGGGCCCATCCCGAGGACCAGCCCCAGACCTGGGGCCTGTACGACGAGCTCGTACGCGGCGAACGCGAGCACTACCGGGTCGAGAAGCCCTTCTACCGCAACGACGGCACGGTCCTCTGGACCAATCTCACGGTCTCGCTGCTGCGGGACCCCGAGGGACGGCCGCAGTACCAGCTGGCGCTGATGGAGGACACCACCGAACGCCGGCTGCTCAACCTGCGGCTGCGGTACGAGGCCACGCACGACGCGCTCACCGGGCTGCCCAACCGCACGCTCTTCTTCGAACGGCTGGAGAAGGCCCTGGCCGCCGGCGAGGGGGCGCGCTTCGGGCTCTGCTATCTCGACCTCGACGGTTTCAAGGCGATCAACGACAGCCTCGGCCACTCGGCGGGGGACCGGCTGCTCGTTGAGATCGCCGACCGACTGCAGAGCTGTGCGACGGCGGCCGGCGAGATGGTGGCCCGGCTCGGCGGCGACGAGTTCGTGGCGCTGACGACCGGCCCGGACACCCAGCGCGAGGTGGGGGACCTCGCCGCCAGGATCCTCGCCGTACTCGCCGCGCCGGTCATGCTCGACGGCCGCGAGATCAGCGTCCGGGGCAGCATCGGGATCGTGGAGGGGCCCGCGGGCGAGCGGACCTCCGCGGAGGTGCTGCGCAGCGCCGACATCACCATGTACCGGGCCAAGTCGGCGGGTGGCAACCGCTTCGAGCTCGCCGACCCGGAGGCGGACGCCCGCGCCATCACCCGGCACGGGCTGACCACGGCCCTGCCGGCGGCTCTGGAGCGCGGCGAGTTCTTCATCGAGTACCAGCCGCTGGTGCATCTCTGCGACGGCAGTGTGCACGGGGCCGAGGCGCTGGTGCGCTGGTGCCATCCACAGCACGGGGTACTCGGCCCCGACCGGTTCATCCCGCTCGCCGAGCACACCGGACTGATCGTCCCGCTGGGTCGCTGGGTGCTCCAGGAGGCGGTACGCCAGGCCCGGTTCTGGCACGAGGAGGCCGCCCTCGGCGGGACCGCCCGGCCGCTGCGGATCAACGTCAACCTCTCACCGACCCAGCTGCACCACCCCGGTCTGGTCGCCGACACGGTCGACGTCCTGGAGCGCTCCGGGCTCGAACCGGGGGCGCTGTGCCTGGAGGTCACCGAGTCCGCGCTCATCGGCGCCGACGAGGATCTGCTCAAGCCGCTGCGTCAACTGGCCGAGATGGGCGTCGACATAGCGCTCGACGACTTCGGCACCGGCTACTCGAATCTCGCGAACCTGCGGCGGCTGCCGGTCAGTGTGCTCAAGCTGGACCGCTCGTTCACACAGGGCATGCAGCAGCATCCGGCGGACCCCGTCGACATAAAGATCGTCGAGGGCATCGTCTCGCTGGCGCACAGTCTGGAGCTGGCGGTGACGGTCGAGGGCGTCGAGACGGGCGCGCAGGCGGAACAACTCCGGGAACTGGGCTGCGACACGGCGCAGGGCTGGTACTACGCCCGCCCGGGCCCCCCGGACCGCCTCCACGCGCTGTCCCTGCTGGACGCGGTGTAGGACCTGATCCGCCGGACAGCACCTGGCGGCCGGCGGCGCGCGCTGCCGCCCGCACCACGCGTGCGGGTGGGTGGGGGCGACGGGCGTCCGCACACCGCCCTGGGGTGCGGGCGGTCGTACCGCAGGGCGAGCGAAGCGGGACGGGGGCACCGCCGGGCGAAGCTCCGGGGGAGGGTGGGCTGGGCCCGGCCACCGGGCCGCAGTCCCCCGACGAACGTTGGCGCCCAGCAGCCCGGCCGCGCCCGCCCGGTGCCGTCACGGAGTACGTACCGGCGGGTGCGTGCGCAGCAGCAGGCGCTGGAATTCCCGCGCAGCCCGCGGCGGCGCCACGTCACTGCGGTGGGCCAGCGCGATGGTCCGCCGCAGCCCCGGCCGGGCCAGCGCCGTCACGCGCAGGTCGCGCCCCGCCCGCACGGCCACCATGCGCGGCACCACCGCCACCCCGAGACCCGCCCGCACGAACCCCAGCACCGCGTCCATCTCCCCGCCCTCCACCGTGAACGTCGGCTCGAAGCCCTCCGCCCGGCACGCCGCGACCGTCAGCTCCCGCAGGTCGTACCCGTGCCGGAACATCACCAGCGGCTCCCCCTGGAGATCCGCGATCCGCACCGGACGGCGCGGCGCGGGCGCCGCCGCCGAGGACACCACCACCAGGTCCTCCTGAAGCAGCTCCACCGTGGTCAGCGCCGGCGACGGCGTCGGCAACGGCAGCACCACCAGTGCCAGATCGAGCGCTCCGCGCGCCAGCTCCCGTACGAGATCGTGCGAGCCGCCCTCCTCGATCAGCAGCTCGATCCCCGGGTGCAGATCGTGAAAGGACCGCAGCACCTCCGGCAGCAGTCCGGTGCACACACTCGGCGTCGCCCCGAGCCTGATCCGCCCGCGCCGCAGCTGGGCCAGTTCCTGCACCTCGTGCCGGGCCGTGTCCGCGTCCGCGAGGATCCGCCGGGCCAGCGGCAGCAGCGCCTCGCCCGCGTCCGTGAGCGCGATGTTGCCGCGCGCCCGGCTGAACAGCTCCGCCCCCAGCTCCTTCTCCAGCGCCCGGATCTGCTGCGACAGCGACGGCTGCGAGACGTGCACCCGCTCGGCGGCCCGCGTGAAGTGCCGGGTCTCGGCCACGGCTACGAAGTACTGGAGCTGCTGGAACTGCATGCCCTCCACCCTACGCGCAGCGATAGGCATTGCCTATCGAGATGAGCCGGACCATGTCTTGGACCTTTCGACACTCCCCGGCCTAGCGTCTTGTCCATGGCTCTGGCAACGCGGACGGACCGACGACCGTCCATGACGCGCACGCTCTGGGGATCGACCGTCGGCAAGAAGACGATCATGGCCGCGAGCGGCCTGATCATGCTCGGATATCTGGTCGTCCACATGCTGGGCAACCTCAAGATCTTCTTCGGGTCCGACGAGTTCAACGGCTACGCCCACTGGCTCCGCACCATGGGCGAGCCCTTCCTGCACCACGAGTGGGCCCTCTGGATCGTCCGCGTGGTGCTGCTCGCCGCCGTCGTGCTGCACGGCGTGTCGGCGTACCAGCTCAGCAGGCGGGACATCAGGGCCCGCCCCAGCAAGTACGTCCACAAGCGGCCCCGGGCGAGCTACGCCACCCGCACCATGCGCTGGGGCGGAATCATCCTCGGCCTGTTCATCGTGTGGCACCTGCTGGACCTGACCACGCTCACCGTCAACGAGAACGCGCAGCACGGACGCCCGTACCAGAACGTCGTCGCGACCTTCTCCACCTGGTACGGCAACACGATCTACCTCACCGCGATGCTCGCCCTGGGCCTGCACATCCGGCACGGCTTCTGGAGCGCCGCCCAGACCCTCGGCGCCGGCAACGCGAAGCGCGACCGCATCCTCAGGACCGCCGCGAACGCGCTCGCGCTGGTGCTGACGGTGGGCTTCATCTCGGTACCCGTCGGCGTCATGACCGGATTGGTGAGCTGACATGAGCTACCTGAACTACGCGACCGGCGAGCCGATCGCCGACACCAAGGCACCCGAAGGCCCCATCGCAGACCGCTGGGACCGCCGCCGCTTCGAAGCCAAACTGGTCAACCCGGCCAACCGCCGCAAGCACACCGTCATCGTGGTGGGCACCGGCCTCGCCGGCGGGTCCGCCGGAGCGACACTCGCCGAACAGGGCTACCACGTCGTCCAGTTCTGCTACCAGGACTCCCCGCGCCGCGCCCACTCCATCGCGGCCCAGGGCGGCATCAACGCGGCGAAGAACTACCGCAACGACGGCGACTCCATCCACCGGCTCTTCTACGACACGGTCAAGGGCGGCGACTTCCGCGCCCGTGAGTCCAACGTCCACCGTCTCGCGCAGATTTCCGTCGAGATCATCGACCAGTGCGTCGCCCAGGGCGTCCCCTTCGCCCGCGAGTACGGCGGCCTCCTCGACACCCGCTCCTTCGGCGGCGTCCAGGTCTCCCGCACGTTCTACGCCCGCGGACAGACGGGCCAGCAACTGCTGCTCGGCGCCTACCAGGCGCTCTCCCGGCAGATCGCCGCCGGCAACGTGGAGATGCATCCGCGTACGGAGATGCTCGACCTGATCGTCGTCGACGGGCGGGCCCGCGGAATCGTCGCCCGCGACCTCGTCACCGGGAAGATCGACACCTACTTCGCCGACGCGGTCGTCCTCGCCTCCGGCGGCTACGGCAATGTCTTCCATCTGTCGACGAACGCCATGAACTCCAACGCCACCGCCATCTGGCGGGCCCACCGGCGCGGCGCGTACTTCGCCAATCCCTGCTTCACCCAGATCCACCCCACCTGCATCCCGCGCACCGGCGACCACCAGTCCAAGCTGACGCTGATGAGCGAGTCGCTGCGCAACGACGGCCGCATCTGGGTGCCCAAGGCGCGCGGTGACCAGCGGCCCGCGCACGAGATCCCCGAGGACGAGCGCGACTACTACCTGGAGCGCATCTACCCCTCCTTCGGCAACCTCGTGCCGCGCGACATCGCCTCGCGCGCCGCGAAGAACGTCTGCGACGAGGGCCGTGGCGTCGGTCCCGGCGGCCAGGGCGTCTACCTCGACTTCGCCGACGCGATCCGCCGGATGGGCAAGGAGAAGGTCGCCGAGAAGTACGGCAACCTCTTCGACATGTACGAGCGGATCACCGCGGAGAACCCGTACGAGGTGCCGATGCGGATCTACCCCGCCGTGCACTACACGATGGGCGGCCTCTGGGTGGACTACGACCTGCAGACCACCGTCCCCGGGCTCTTCGCCATCGGCGAGGCCAACTTCTCCGACCACGGGGCCAACCGGCTCGGCGCCTCCGCGCTGATGCAGGGCCTCGCCGACGGCTACTTCGTCCTGCCCTCGACCATCAACGACTACCTCGCCCGCAACCCGCACCACGACGAGATCGACGACAGCCACCCCGCCGTGACCGAGGTGGTCGCCGAGACCGAGGACCGGCTGAACCTGCTTCTCTCCGTCGACGGCGACCGGACCCCCGACTCCTTCCACCGTGAACTCGGCGAGCTGATGTGGGAGTTCTGCGGAATGGCCCGCACCGACGAGGGCCTGCGCAAGGCACTCGGCCGGATCCCGCAGATCCGTGAGCAGTTCTGGCGCCGGATCAAGGTGCCCGGCACCGGCGAGGAGTTCAACCAGTCGCTGGAGAAGGCCAACCGGATCGTCGACTACCTGGAGCTCGCCGAGCTGATGTGCCTCGACGCGCTGAACCGCAGCGAGTCCTGCGGAGGCCACTTCCGCGAGGAGTCCCAGACTCCGGACGGCGAGGCGGCACGGCGGGACGAGGAGTTCTCGTACGCCGCGGCCTGGGAGTTCACGGCGACCGGTGAGTCGCCCGTCCTGCACAAGGAAGACCTCGTCTTCGAGTACGTCCACCCCACCCAGCGGAGCTACGCATGACTGCAATCTCCCGGGGGACACAGAGCCCGACAGCGGCTTCGCCGCGGGCCGTACCCCCGATGTCACTCACCCTGCGCGTCTGGCGCCAGAAGAACGCCGACGCACCCGGCGCCATGGCCACCTACGAGGTGGACGGCATCTCGCAGGACATGTCGTTCCTGGAGATGCTCGACACCCTCAACGAGGAACTCATCCTGCGCGGAGAGGACCCCGTCGCCTTCGACCACGACTGCCGTGAAGGCATCTGCGGCGCCTGCTCGCTCGTCATCAACGGCGACGCCCACGGACCCGAGCGCACGACCACCTGCCAGCTGCACATGCGGTCCTTCAAGGACGGCGACACCATCGACATCGAGCCGTGGCGCGCCTCCGCCTTCCCGGTGGTGAAGGACCTGGTGGTGGACCGGTCGGCGTTCGACCGGATCATCCAGGCCGGCGGGTACATCAGCGTCCCGACCGGCGCCGCCCCCGAGGCCCACGCCACTCCGGTCCCGAAGGCGGACGCCGACCACGCCTTCGAGCACGCCGAGTGCATCGGGTGCGGCGCCTGCGTCGCGGCCTGCCCCAACGGCTCGGCGATGCTCTTCACCTCGGCGAAGGTCAACCACCTCAATGTGCTCCCGCAGGGCTCGCCGGAGCGCGAGACCCGGGTCCTCGACATGGTCGCGGCCATGGACGAGGAGGGCTTCGGCGGCTGCACCCTCACCGGCGAATGCGCCACGGCATGCCCCAAGGGCATCCCGCTGCCGTCCATCGCGGCGATGAACAAGGAGTGGCTGCGGGCGACCCGGAAGGTCAGCCGGTAGGACCTCCGGCCGGAACGGGCCGCATGTCCGCCCCGTAGACCGTGCGGTAGTCGGGGACGACCACCCTGGACGCGGGGCTGTGCCGGTGGATTCCGGCGACGAATCCGTCCAGGTCCATCGCGGGATCACGCCGTGGCGGGGCGCTCAGTGGCCTCTCGAAGTTGTCCCAGTGCACCGGGACGACCGTGGCGGGGTTGCCGAGCGCCCCCAGCAGCCGCGGGAGATAGCGGTACGTCGCCTTGCTCGACGGAGTTGCCGCCATCAGGATGTCGGGCCGCAGCCCGTCCGCGGCGCGCTCCTCGAAGTCGCTCGCCCCCATGAGAAACACCGAAGGACCGCCCCCGACGCTCAGCTGGAAGGCGAGCGTGTCACCCTCCGGCAGATCGGAGATGGTCTCCGGCGCGCGGGCCGGCGGGGCGCACAGCGTGCCGGGAGCGAAGTACGAGTACCTCGCGTTGCGGCTGTGCCGGCCGGAGACGACCTCGACCGTGTAGCCGTCGAAGTCCAGCACCTCGCCGCCCTTGACGACACTGATCTGCGCCTTGTCGACCCCGAGCGCCCGCAGCACGTGGTACGTCGTCTCGGTGCCTATCACCCGGGCACCGGTGGACCGGGCGATGTACGGAACGTCGTTGATGTGGTCCCAGTGGGCGTGGCTCACCAGCACCACCTCGGGCCGCCCGGTGTGCTCGCGGACCAGAGGCTGGTCCGTGGTGAGCTTCGTGGCCGGGTCGAAACTGCCCTTGGCGGCGAACAGCCCGGTGCTGAAACGGGTGATGTACGGGTCGAAGAGCACGGTCCGCCCGCCGATACCGATGCGCCAGCCCGTGGTGCCCAGCCACCGCAGGACCGCCGAATCCGCGGGGACGGGGGTGGGAGCCGTCGAGACCCGTGCCGCCGCCGTGGCCGTGGCCGCCGTGGCGGGAAGCAACGGCGCCGCCGCCCCAAGAGCCGCGCCCCGCAGCAGCGTTCGCCGTACAACCCTTCGCGTGGATCGTCCTTGTGCATCGCTCATGGGACGCAGAAGATCACCCCGGATCCGCGCACGTCCAAGACCGGGTCGGTGACCGACTCATACCTGGCGATGCATGAAGCCTGGTCGGAGGGGAGCGGAGGCTTTCGAGCCGCGCAGAAACTCCACGGCCGTCCGCGCCGCCGTGCCGATCGCAGAATCCGTCGCGGTGCGGTTCGCGGCGAGGTCCGGGGTGCGGGCGAACACCGCGACCGCGTACCGTCCGCCGTCCGGATACTCGGCCACCCCCGCCTCGTTGTGCAGCCCCGGCAGCGTGCCGGTCTTCGCCGCCACCCGTACGTCGTCCCCGAACCCCGAGGCCAGCCGGTGCCGGAAGACCTGCCGGGCCATCAGGTCCCGTACCTGGGCGCAGGCTTCCGGGGGCCCCGCCTCGTCGCGCCAGACCATCCGCAGCAGCCGTGTCATGTCGCGCGGCGTGCTCGCGTTCGTACGCTCCGGGTCGAGCACCGCGAGCCGGTGCACTCGGGCCGGGGACAACGTGGGAAAGACAGCCGCGAACTCCTTCTCGTCCCGGGCTCCGACCTCCGCCAGCATCGACTCCAGCACCTGCCGGGGCCCGCCCACGACACGGGTGTGCGCCAGGCCCAGTTCGGCGGTCAGCAGCCGGACGGTGTCCACTCCCACCCGGGCCAGCAGCAGATCGGCGGCCGAGTTGTCGCTGACCGACATCGCGAAGTGTGCGAGATCCCGCAGGGACAGCTCCACATCGTCCGCGCAGCCCGCTGTGCCCCAGCCGCCCAGCCGGTGCTCCGCCGCGACCCGCACCCGCTCCCGGGGGTCGAGCTGGCCGGCCGCGGACTGCCGGGCGAACTCCAGCGCCAGCAGCACCTTGAACACGGAGGCGATGACGACCGGTTCGTCGGCTCCGTACCCGACCCCGGCCAACTCGTCGGGCCCGTCTTGCGCGTCGATGTCCACCGCGTGGAGCCGGCCCTCGGCCCCGGCCGCCGCGAACACCGTGCGCAGCCTCTCCTCGATCAGCATCCCGGCCTCATCCGGTCCCTGCTCCCATCGCTTAGGGTCGTGGCGTGGATCTCTTGCGCCACCTGCGTATCTTCGTCGTCGTCGCCGAGGAGTTGCACTTCGGGCGGGCCGCCGAACTCCTCGGCATGGCCCAGCCGCCCCTCAGCCGCTCCGTCCGGCGGCTGGAGGACGAACTCGGCGCCGAACTCTTCGACCGCTCACGGCGTCAGGTCCGGCTCACCCCGGCCGGGGCGGTGCTCCTCGAGGAAGCGAGGGAACTGCTGGCCCGTGAGCAGCGCACCAGGGCCCTGGTGCGCCGGGCTCGCGACGGCGACCTGGGCACCCTGCGTGCGGGGGTGCCGCCGGACACCACGGCCGCGGTGCTGGGCGCGCTGCTCACCGAGTGTGCCGAACGGGCTCCGGGTCTCCGGGTCGACCTCCAGGAGGTGACGACGGACGAGCAGTTGAGGCTGCTGGCCTCCGGGGGACTGGATGTCGGGCTCGTCCACCAGCCCGTCGACGCCACCGATCTGGTCGTGGGACCCGAGGTCGGCGTCGAGCTGGGGGTGGTGCTGCCGCGGACCTCCCCGCTGGCCCGGCTGCCCGAGGTCGGGCTCGGCGACCTCGCGGGGCATGACCTCGTTCTGTTTCCACGGGCCGCGGCGCCCGGCTGGTACGACAGGACGCTTGCCGTCTGCCGGGACGCGGGCTTCGTACCCGGCCGCGTCCGGCATGCCCGGAACCCCGAATTCCTCATCGGTCTGGTGACCGCGGGCTGCGGAGTCGCCTTCGATCAGGGCCCCGTGGCCCGTAAGGAGCCCAGGGTGGCCTGGCGGCCGCTGGCCGGCCGGCCCCTCGCTCAGCGGATCTGTGCGGTCTGGCCCCGCCGTGCGCCGCACGCGGCGGCCGGTGAATTCGCCGCCCTCGCCGCGGACGTGCTGTCCCGGGACCGTACGACGGCACTGCGGAGCACCGGGCCCGAGCAGGACGGACCGCGCCCGTGGTCCGTGGTCTACGGCTGACGGGTGCTGCCCGGGTGCCGCGGAAACCGGCATATGTTCCGGACAGTTTTCCGTTGTGAGGCCCGGCACAGCCGACCGGTGCGATCCGAAGATATTTCACAGAACTGTCACATTCGGCGCAGGATTTACATCTCGCGGGTCGACTGAAGGTGTGGAGCGCAAGATCGACTTCGTTCAACACTGCACTTTGTGTGACGAGATGTCCGTATAGCAGCCAACCAGTTCCCCGCGACTACTGCCGATGAACGGCAGACCTGTAGGCATGGCCCCGGCGGTACCGACCGACCGACGGACCGCCGTCCGAGCACCGGCATACCTGGGGGTTCCGCCATGTCCAGATTCACCCGCCGTCAAGCCCTGGGCGCC
>NZ_JBSGZO010000281.1:0-11197 GCF_053611045.1 Streptomyces sp. NPDC054841
GTCGGGGCCTTCGTCAAATTGCCCGGTGAAGGCAATGGCGGAGGATACGAGATTCGAACTCGTGAGGGATCGCCCCCAACACGCTTTCCAAATGTTGGTCTGGGCGTCCGGCGAGGGCCGGGGACGTTCTGACCTGTGGTGGAGTGGATTGTGCAGTGACGTCCGGACGCAACTGAACGTGGGTGAATGAGACCAGATCTGAGACCACGAGGTGACGGGCGGGTGGCTCACGTCGTTCGGTGGGTGCTGCACCCAGGCCAAATTCCTACTTGTTTGATAATGTCGGTCCCGTGAGCGAGATTCCTTACAGCGTCGGCGAAGGGCCAGCCACCAGGGTCAGCCTCTCCCTCCCCGAGGGGACGGCGGATGCGATCCGCCGACGGGTCGGCAAGCGTGAGTTCTCCGCGTTCATCACCGAAGCGGTGGAGCGCGAGCTGCGCGGTCAGATCTTGGATGAGTATCTGGCCGACTACGAACGCCGTCAGGGGCCGATCTCCGAGCACGAGCAGGAGCGGGCACGCCGGGTCTTTGACGAGGTGTTCGCCGAGGAGGGGCAGTGGCCCGCCGCAAGCTGAGTCACGAAGGCACCCTCGTTCTCGACTGCGAGGGCCTGTCGAAGTTCGTCAGTGATCACGAGCCCGTCGTCGCCCTCATCGCCGAAGCCCGCAAGCGGGGCATGGAAGTGGTCATCAGCGCACTCACCATCATCGAAGCGGTGCATCGCCGGACCGACAAGGCGCGGCTCGCCTGGGTCCTGTCCGGCGTGCGGATCGTGCACATCGGCGACGAGGAGGCCAGGGCCGCCTCAGCCATGCTGATCAACGCCGGGCTGCATGGTCACAAGTACGCCATCGACGCTGCCGTGGCCGAGACGGCGCTGCGTCAGCGCCGCCCGGTCGTCATGCTCACCTCGGACATCGACGACATGACGAAGCTCTGCGGCGACAGAGTGCGCCTCGTCGCCGTGTAGTCGACGCCCAAGACCCGAACGCCGGGACCCAAGGTCGAGCGCGGCGGGGCCGGTGGACCAGTCGGTGGCACTCAGGGCCGTGAACGGTTGCGCGGTCGGACGGCTCGTCTTTCATGGTGCCGTGAGGCGCAGCAGCCGCGCGTTGGCCGCGTCCGGCGCGAAACGGTCAGGGGCGAATTCCGCGGCGGACCGAAGTCCGAGCCACACCAGCATGGCGTGGTGTTCCTCATGCGCCGGGTCGGCGAGGATCACTTTGAGATCGCTGTAGCCGGGGGCGCCGCCGCAGTCCTCGGGCGGGCACGCCCCGGCACCGTCCACGCAGTGCGGATAGTGGATCCCGGCTGAGGCTGTCCGGAACTCTTCCACGGTGATGAGGTGCTCCCAGGAGTCCCCGAAGTCGTACGTGTACACACACTGGGCACCCGGCTTGAGCAGGGCGCCCAGTGTGGCTGTGCGCTCGTTGTGGAATCCGAGTTCCCCGTCGGAGCGGCCGTACCGGACGCCGTCAATGGTGAACGCATGCATGTGGCAGTTCTGCCAGCCCATCGCTTTCTGGATCACGGAGTGGAGCCGGTCCAGGCGGATCGTGGCGGGCACCAGCAGCTGCCGCCAAACCCGGGGGCCGTCCACGTCGGCGAGCTCGACGAGGATCCGCAACACCGCGTCGCCGGGCTCGGGCTCACCGTGCATCCGGGCCGTCTCGGTACGGCCGTCCGCCGTCAACTCGCCGCTGTCCTCAGTGAGATGGACAGCGCCCAGGGAGGCGAGGGCCTTCAGGACCCGTTGGATGTCGTGGTCGCCCGCGGTGCGCAGATGTCCCAGACGGTCGGGGGGCAGGTCATCGAGCACGTACAGCGGGCTGACCGCCTGCCACACCACCTCGTACAGGTCACTGAGCGGCACCGGGATCGTCGCCGTGTACAACCGCTGCAGCAACGCCCGCAGGCCCCGGTCGTACTCGTGCGCGAACAGGGACTCCAGCCAGCCGGACACCGTCACGGCCGGGCCGATGTGCGGTAGCGCGCCGAACAGCGCGCCACGCAACTCGTCGGGGCGGTCCAGCAGCTTGGCGTTCTTCTTCACCGGCAGCAGGCGCCCGCCCGCGGTCCGCAGTAATCGTGCCGCCTTCGCCCATTCGACCAGCAGTGTGAGGTGGTACAGCTCCTCGCTGGACTTCGTCTTGAACCTACGGTCTCCGATCACCGGGTCCATGCGGTCGCCGGTGTCCAGAACCTCCACCAGTGCTCGCGCGTCGGCGAGCGTCACACGGCCGGTCTGGGTCAGCTTGCGACCCGCACCGACCCAGCCGACCAGCGCTCGCACCTGCTCGACGGTCCTGCCTACTGCCTCATCCATGCTGATCCACGCGCTCCGGCTCGATTCCGCCCCGTTGCCACCAAGCCCAGGATGACAGGCGGCAGGCGCCAGGCGGCTGGTCCGGAGTGCACTCACGTGCACTCCGTAACGGGGCATGACGAGGGCGTGGCAGACTGCGACGGTGACCACGTATGACGAGGAACTGCTGGCCAGGGTACGGGAGATGAGGGAGCGCGGCAGCGCGCCGAAGCAGATCGCGAAGGCGCTGGGGCTGCGTCCGGCCCAGGCCACCGCGCTGGTGCGGCGGGTCGCCGAGGCGGCGCAGGCGCACACTCCACCACATGAGCGGCAAGTGGTGGGCTGCTGGGTCAACGCGGGTTGGAGCGCGGGACTGGACATGACCGGGGCCCCGGACTGGGCGGCGGCCGACCCGATCGGCCAGGAGCCGGATCCAGACGCGGGTGGCTTCGCCCAGATCCTGCTGGCCCGCCAGGAACGGGCCAGCAGGGTGACCGTCACCGGTTTCCTGGTGGATCTGTACTGCTTGGGAGTGAAGAACGTGACCGACCCGGAAGTGATGGGCTCCGGCTCCCTGACCACATACGTACCGATGTACTACTCGGCTTTCGACCACCCGGCGCTGTCGATCAGCGTGGAGCAGGCACAGACGATCGTGCGCGACGCGGCCACCTACGCCGCCGGCCTCGGCTTCGAGCCCGCGGCCGGCTTCACCGACGCCGCCGTACACCTGGGGACCCCGCCCGGCGATCGGCCCACCATCGGCTTCGGCCGGGACGGCAAGCCGTTCTATTTCTCCGGTCCCTACGACGACTCGCGCAAGGTGGTGCAGACGCTGGAGCGCACCTGTGGGACCGGCAACTATCACTATGTCGCCCACTTGTAGGAACGGGACGTGAGCGGCACGAAGCAGGGAATGCACGCAGTGACACCGGTCGAACGGCAACAGGAACCCACCGACGCTCCGCGGGTCCGGCACACCGAGCATGAGGCGCAGGCCAGCCTGCTGGCGGTGCTGCGTCTGTGCGCCGCAGAGAAGGTGCGGTGCAGTGAGAAGACCCGTCGCCCCGGCGCCGCCACTGTCGCGGCGGTCGCCGACGTCCTGGAGGGCGGCGACTTCTATGAGCACGAGGCCATCGCCGCCTTCGCCTGGCCGATGCTGCTCCAGGCAGGCGGCCTCGCCCAGCTCACCGGCGGTCGGCTGGCGCTGACTCCGCGCGGACGGGCCGCGCTGACCCGGCCGGCGCACCTGACCATTCCTCAGCTGTGGCAACGCTGGCTGAACAACGGCCTCCTGGACGAGCTCTCCCGCGTCGAAGAGATCAAGGGCCAGCGCTCGGCGAACGTCCTGACTGCCGCCAAACCGCGCCGCAAGCTCGTCGGCCAGGCACTGGCCGGCCTCACCCCGGGTGAGTGGACATCCATCGACGTCCTGTTCAGCAGGATGCGAGCGACTGGTCTGAATCCCGTCGTCCACCGCAGTGAACGCGCCCTGTGGAAGCTCTACCTGGAGGATCCCCAGTACGGCAGCCTCGGCTACGACGGCCACCACGGCTGGTCCCTCCTCCAGGGCCGGTACACCCTGACGGTGCTCTTCGAGTACGCCGCCACGCTCGGCCTCATCGACATCGAGCACGTCGCCCCGGAGGGCGCCCGCGACGACTACCGGCACAACTGGGGCGGCGACCACCTCGACCGGCTCAGCCGCTACGACGGCCTGACCGCGGTCCGCCTCAACCCTCTCGGTGCCTACGCCGTCGGCTTCACCGGCGACTACGCCCCCACTCCAACAACGGCCGTCCCTTCGGGAAGGGTCACCGTCCAGGCGAACTTCGACATCGTCGCTCTCGACGGGCTGCCCTCGGCCGACGCACTTCTCCTGGGCACGTTCGCCGACAGGAAATCCGACCGGGTCTGGACGCTCAGCACCGCGTCCCTCCTGAGCGCCCTCGACCGCGGGCACACTCTCGACGAGTTCCGCCGCTACGTGGACCAGGCAGCCTCGCACCCTCTGCCCCAGACCGTCACCACGCTGCTGGACGATACCGCCCGCCGCACCGGCCGACTCCGTGACACAGGACAGGTCCACCTCATCGAGTGCGCGGACGAGGCACTGGCAGCCCTCGTTGTCAGCGACCGCCGCCTGCGCGCGTTGTGCACCCGACTCGGCGAACGCCACCTCGTGGTCTCCCCTGAGAAGCTACCGGCGTTTCGCAAGGCCACTCGCGCCCTGGGCTACCTGCTGGGATGAGGCGAACAGACTACTTAGGGGCGCCTCAGGACCGGGCCCGGGGCGCGCGTCGATTTCAGTCAGCATCGCTCGATGATGCCAGGGAGGCGGACCACCGCTTTAGGAGCGAGGTGGGGCGAGTTGGGCCCTGACCTGGGTATTGCTGGCTTCGGCGCCTGCGGCCCCTGGGCCCTGCAGGCAGCCGCGGTTCCCCGTGAGTCCCCGCTCGATCTGGCACGGATCTGGCACGCGGGCCCTCCGCCTTGACACGTTCACGAGCAACGGCAGCACGACTCCGAAGCCATTGCCGGGGTGTCCGACAGTGAACGTCTCACTTTGCATTCGTAGCCGACGGCGCCACGGATGGCTTCATCGCTGAGAGGGTTCTGCTGCGCGGGTCTCGGTCGGCCTAAGCGGCATCCCACAGGTGCCGTCCCGGGTCTGCTCGCGGAGCCGGGCGATGGTGGCAGCCAGTTCGTCGTGCTCGTCCAGGACGGCCTGGTGGAAGGCGACGGCGACGTCGAGGGTGGGCGTCATCGAGGTAAGGCCCGCGACATCGAGTTCGGCGCGTAGGGCGCGGACACGGTCATCGAGCAGGGGGGTGCCGGCGTCGCGGATGAGCGAGCGATGGCGGCGTTGATCGTTGCAAGTTCGGGTACCGAACCGGCCGTCGGGCAGTTTCCGCAGCCAGCCGCGCTCGGCCAACCTGACCTGAGGCCTTGCCCCCTGCCCACGTTCGGTCAGCAAAGGTGCGGCTCTCCAGGAGCTCCTGGAGTGCCGCACCTCAGCACGGCACCCGAATCACACGGCTACGCGCTTCCAGCCAGACTGATTCAGAACGCCATGCCCCAAGGGCCCACAGGGGCCTTCGCACCTGGCAGCGTAGAAACTGATCATGTCGGGCTCCTCCAGCTCAAGGTTGCACTTCACCGTGGTGTTTGCGCCCTTGGTGTTCTCGCACCATCCGTAACTTCCGCGGTCTGTGGCGTAGTAGCCGCCTGCTCGGTGGCCATCGGCCTTGGTGTCGGTTATGTACACGTCATCACCCGTGGACTGCCAGCACATCTTGGCCCCGGTGGTACTAACGCAGGTCTCCGCAGCGCTTGCCTGCGGAACCAGCACCACCCCAACCAGTGCGATCACTGTGGAACCCATGGCAGCCGCGCGCCCGAAAGTACGCCGCATTCCCATATTGCAAACCCCCGTTGGAAAAAAGACCTCATCGACCACCGGAGGCTAGCATGATCCTTTGCGACATCCCGAGCACGTGATCGAACGCCCACCACGCCTCGCTGCCGGCACCTCCATTCCGCCCAGCAGATGGGGGCAGATGCGCCTGCCACACAGGGTGGGGCCAGAATCACCGCCATGTCAGACACCTTCTGGGACGCCCTCGGTGCCATCGGCGGCACCTTGGCCTTCGGTGGCGTCGTGTTTGCAGGGATACCTCACGCGCGCATCGCTGGAGGTCAGCCAGCTCATGACCGCCGACGCGATCCGCAGCCGACTCGACTCCCAGGCCCCGGGAGTCACCCTCAAGCCGGCCCAAGGGTGACCAGGGGGAGCACCAGGTCGGTGGAGCGGCTTTGGGCGGGAGCTGCCATGGGGCGAGAGATCGGGGCCCGTACGCTGGTCGCGAATCGGGCAGTCTCTGGACCTGCCCGCAATAGCCCGATCTGGGCCCCGATCTTCGAGGCTCGCCCCATGGTGGTTGCCTAAAGCCGCGGAGCCGACCGCCCCAGCCCCGTGCCGGCCGTTCTCTCTTCGGTGGCTCGCGCCGCGCGCGTCCGGCGGCCGGGCGGAGCGGGGCGGAGACAGGAGCGTCGCCCGGCGCCAAGCCGGGCGCGCGGCGAGCGGAGCGAGCCCTTGAAACCCGTGAAGAAAGTTGTTACTCAGGTCGGGCCTGGATCCGCCACAGCGGGGGCGTGTACTGCTCTGGGTGGCTGCTGATCAAGAGCTGGCGTAGGGCGCCGCGCTGAGTGACACCTCCGGCGGCTGGTCCCGCATCCGTACTCCCCACCTGTCCCTCGCCGACGCTGCGGCCACCTGCCGCGACACGGCCCGCCTCGCCCCGGACGTTCCGGCGCTCGCACCCTTCCGGCCGTACGTCCCGCCCGTACACCTCGACGCGCCCGAACCGGTACCCACCGCCCGCCTGGCCTCCGAGACAGCGGAGGACTGAGCGATGCGCACTCAGCGCGTCCGCCTGGACCCCGTCCTGGTCCAAGCGGCCATCGCCGCAGCGCTGTCCTTCGCCCCACCTTCACGACCTCGCTGCGGCGGCCGGACAGGACGGGTGGAAGGCGTGGGCCTACCCGATCAGCGTTGACCTGCTCCTCGTCGCGGCCTGGCGACGGCTGCGCTCCGGAACGGCGAAAGCCGCTGGTTGGTGCTGGTTCGTCGTCGCGCTGACCGCATCGCTGGGCGCCAACGTCGCCACAGCCGGCCTGCTCGACCTCGGCGACGTTCCGGCCTGGCTGCGCATCCTCGTCGCCGGATGGCCCGCGGTCGCATTCCTCGGCGGAACGCTCCTCGCCCACGGCGCCCCGGACCGCGACGAGGTGCCGGTACCAGACCAGGACGAGGAACCTGCCCCGCCCGTGACCCCGACTTCCCCCACCCCTGAACTGCCCGCTGCCGATCCGCAACCGGCCGCACCGCCCATCGCCGTCACCGTCCTGCCCGCCCTCGTCGCCCTGGCCCGCAAGGTCGCCGACGACCACCGGACACGGACCGGGACGGACCTCGACACCTCGACCCTTCGTACCCGGCTCGGCGTCCCGCTCCCGCTCGCCGAAGCCATCGCCGCCCAACTCACCTGACCCCCGGAGGACTTTCCACCGTGCATCCGTCCACGCTCCGCGCGTTGAAGCGCGCCGCCGAGCTGACCCGACAGAACCGCCTCACCGAGGCCGTGCTCATCGCCGAACCGGTGATCCTCGCCGCCGACGCCTACGAGGGCGACGAGATCTTGCGCTGGCTCGCCGACCACGTTGCCGACTTCACCGGCGAGACCACTGAGGAGGTCCGCTGATGCCCCCCAACCGCCGCTTCCGCAACGTCGTCCGCATCGGTCCCGTCCAGGTCGGCACCTCCTACGACGGACGCGGCCGCGAGAAGCACATCGCCGCCTGCACCGCCCCGCGCTGCGGCTTCTCCAACGACTACGACAGCCGCGCCGCCGCCGAACTCGCCGCCCGCACTCACCGCTGCCGCGTCCGCTGAGGAGATCCCGTGACCGTCTCCCTCCCGCTCGTCTTCGTCCTGGGCGTCATCGCCTGGGCCGCGATCAAGTTCCTCGGCGTTCGCCTGTGGGTCGCCGTCGTGATCGCACTGTTCGGCTTCTGGCTCTCCCACACCTTCCTCGCCCCCGCCATTGAGTCCGGCACCCGCTCCGGAGTCGACGTCGTCAACGACACCAACCGCTGAGAGGAGCTCCGCCATGTTCCGCCCCAAGCTGCCCGACGTCCCCACGCCGCCGCCGACCCTCACCCCTCAGCACCACCACAGCCCGACCCCCACCGCCGGCCGCTCGCTCAGCCCCTACGCGGGCCCGGTCGCCGCCGTCCTTGTCGGCGGGGTCGTCCTCACCGCGCTCCTGGCGGCTGTCGCCATCACGGCCATCTCCGTGGCCATCGCTGCCGTGGTCCTGCGCTCGCTCCTCAACGGCGCCAACGGGCGCTGACCGGCCGCCGGGGCGGCAAACGCCGCCAAGCATCCCGCCGCCCCGGAGCCGTCCCTTCCCACCGTAGAAACAGCCGAGAGGAAGTCCCATCATCACCCGGCAGACTCCGCCCCCGCTGGCGGAACTCTCCATGCTGGCCTCCCTCGGCACCATGCCCGAGCTGGCCCGCCAACTCTCTGGCCTGGGCGGCTGCACCCACCCCGTGCGCCTCGACGGCCACCGCACCGAATACGCGGTCGACACAGCAACCGGCGAGATCGGCCGAGCCCTGCACCACCTCGACTCGTCGGCCCTCCCCGCCGGCCAGCTCCTCGTCCGCTGCAACAACCGCCGCTTAACCCGCTGCCCGGCCTGCGCGGAGACCTACCGCCGCGATACCTACCACCTGATCACCGCCGGACTGCGCGGCGGCAAAGGCACTTCGGACGAGGTCGCCACACACCCACGCGTCTTCGCCACCTTCACCGCCCCCGGCTTCGGCCCGGTCCACAACCGCCCCTCAAGCGGCCGCCCCTGCCGCTGCGGCACCCGCCACCACCAGGACGACAATGCCCTGGGCACGCCCATCGACCCGGACACCTACGACTACGAAGCCGCCGTGCTCTGGAACGCCCACGCCGGAGCCCTGTGGCGGCGCTTCTCCATCTACCTCCGCCGGGAAGTTGCCAAGCGCGCAGGCCTCACCCAACGCGCCTTCCGCGAGCATGCGCGCATCTCCTTCGCGAAGGTGGCCGAGTACCAGAAGCGCGGTGCCGTGCACTTCCATGCGGTGATCCGCCTTGATGGCCCGGAGGGCGGCGACACCTCACCGCCTACCTGGGCGACGGCAGAGCTCCTGACGGAGGCCATCCGCGACGCCGCCACCGCCGCCCGCGTCGACGGCCCGGAGGTCGACGGCCGGACGCACAGCTTCGTCTTCGGCCGTCAGCTCGACGTCCGTACGATCCGCTCCGCTGACTTCGACGACGGCCAGGAGCTCACCGAACGAGCCGTAGCGTCGTACATCGCCAAGTACGCCACCCAAGGCGCGGAGACGGCGACGGGCACCCTCGACCGGCCGCTCAAGTTCCTCGCCGAGCTGATCCAAGCCCGCATCACCGAACACGCCCGACGCATGATCCGCGTCGCCTGGACCCTCGGCGCACGCCCCGAGCTCGCCGAGCTCCGCCTCCGGGCCTGGGCCCACATGCTCGGCTTCCGCGGCCACTTCTCCACCAAGTCCCGCCGCTACTCCACCACCCTCGGCGCCCTCCGCACCGCCCGCGCCGACTGGCGCCGTGCCCAAGCCACTGCGGCCGTCGAGACCGAGCCGGCGGAAGCGACCCTCGTCCTCTCGCACTGGGTCTTCGCCGGAACTGGCCTCAGTGCGAAGCCTGGCTCGCCGCATCCCTCGAACCCGCCCCCGGAACGGAAGGAGAACCGACCCATGCCTGAGGCTCAGGCCACCGCCACTGAGCTGGACCCCTTCGACCCCTCCTTGGTCCTCCTGACCGTCGAGGAGGCGGCCCGACGGCTCCGTATCGGCCGTACGACGTGCTTCCGGCTCGTGCTGGCCGGAGAGATTGAGTCGGTGACGGTCGGGCGGCTGCGCAGGGTCCCCGCCGATGCCATCCCCGCGTACGTGGCCAGGCTGCGCCACCGACCCGCCCAAGCGGCCTGAGGAGGACGGGCATGCCAGAGAACAAACGCACCCGTCAGCCCAACGGGGCCTCATCCATCTACTTCGGCAAGGACGGAAAGCGGCACGATCGGGTGACCGTCGGCGTCCGTGATGACGGCAAGCCCGACCGCCGTCACATCGAGCGGAAGACAAAGGCCGAGGTAACCAAGGCTGTCCGCGAGATGGAGCGGGCCCGGGACGACAAGAAGCTCCGGAAGCCGGGGAAGCGCTGGACCGTCCAGAGCTGGCTTGAGCACTGGGTCGAGAACATCGCCAAGCCGTACGTCTCCGAGAACACGTATGACGGGTACGAGGTGGACGTTCGCGTGCACCTGGTCCCGGGCCTGGGTGCCCACCGGCTTGAGCGGCTGGAGCCCGAGCACCTGGAGCGCTTCTACCAAAGGATGCAGAGCACAGGCAGTGCGGCCGGCACCGCTCACCACGTGCACCGCACCATCCGTACCGCCCTCGGCGAGGCAGTAAGACGAGGGCACATCCCCGCCAACCCGGCCGAGATCGCCAAGGCCCCGCGCCTCGAAGAAGAGGACATCGAGCCGTACACGATCGAGGAGGTGCAGAGCCTGCTTGTCGAGGCGGCAAAGCTGCGCAACAGCGCGCGGTGGGTCATCGCCTTGGCTCTCGGTCTGCGTCAAGGGGAAGCGCTCGGGCTGCACTGGGAAGACGTCGACCTGGACGCGGGATACGTCCGCATCCGCAAGAACCGGCTCCGGCCGAAGTACGCAGCATGGCTGCGGAGACCACCCGTGCGGCCGGAAGGCGGGCTACTGCCCCCAGCGGGAGCAGACCCGTCGTGAGCACAAGTCCACCAAGTCCCGCGCCGGACGGCGCACGATCGGCCTGCCCGATCCGTTGATCAAAATCCTCCGTCAGCACCAGGAGGCACAGGAGAGGGAACGCATCTCGGCCGGCGCGGACTGGGAGGGCAAGGGATACGTCTTCGCCTCACCGACCGGCGGGCCCCTGAGCCCGAACACCGACTTCCACGTGTGGAAGCGACTCCTTCGAGATGCGGGCGTACGAGACGGACGTCTCCATGACGCCCGCCACACTGCCGCGACCGTGCTCCTGATCCTCGGAGTCCCTGACGTCGTGGTCGACGCGATCATGGGTTGGGAGCCCGGGGGAGCGGCCCGCATGCGCGCTCGGTACATGCACATCACCGGCCCGATGCTCCGCAAAGTCGCCCAGCAAGTCGGAGACGCCCTCTGGGAGCCACCGGGTACGGCCGGAAAATCCAACTGAGACGGAAACTGAGACGGAGAACGTCGAAGGGCCCCACCGCGAACGGTGGGGCCC
>NZ_JBSGZO010000282.1:0-11188 GCF_053611045.1 Streptomyces sp. NPDC054841
CTCGGCAGCGGCTCCCCGGCCGGCCCCGGCCTGCCGGGGACCGGCGGCCTTGCCTGTCGACGTGCCGCGCATGGCCGTGGCGGCTTCGGTGGCGGCCAGGCGCAGCGTGTGGGTGCGCCGTCCGGGAGCGGGGCCATGCGGTCAGCGCACGGCGATGGCTTCGATTTCGAGGAGTACGCCGGGCTGGGCGAGGCGTTCGACGCCGATGGCGGCGCTGGTGGGCTTGATGCCGGCCTTGGTGAGCCGGTCGGCGACCTTGTCGAAGTGCGTGAAGAAGAGGTCTTCGTCGGTGACCGAGTAGCGCAGCTGGGTAATGTCGCCGGGCTGGTAGCCGGCGTCCCTGACGTACTTCTCGACCTGGTCGAAAACCTGGTCGATCTGCTTGTCCATGTCCCACTTGTGGAGGTAGGTGTTGCCTTCCTTCGCGGTCTGCCCGGACACGAACAGGATGCCGCGCGGGTCGCGCACCTCGTGGGTCTGGTACAGGGCGGTCTTGCCGTTGAAGTTCCACGGCTCACCCAGCCGGTGCCGCTGATCCCCGTCCTTTCCCTCCTCCGTCGCGCCCGCGGACTGCACCTGGGCCGAGGCGCTTGTGGAGGTGCCGGCTTCCGGTCGCGTCTCGTCGGCGTTGGCCTGGACTCCCCACGCAAGACCCGCGGACACCATCGCGCTGGCCAGACCGATGGCAACCTTTACCCTGCTGTTCTTCCTCATGACATCGCTTCTTCCTACGCACAGTGACTGGTGAGTGGTGGACGCCAGTGAAGCCCACCGCGCGCCGTTGGAGCCCTGTACCGGGGCCTCGGGGCCCGTTCGTGCAAGATTTCGGCGCCTGATCCCACCGGCACGCCGGATAATCGTCACCACAGCCGCTTCCACACGGCACCAGCACCAAGGCAGGGGGCTCAGCAGCATGGATGACACGGACAAGCTGCTTGTCTCGGCGTTGCTGGCCGATGGGCGTGCGTCCTGGACGACGATCGCCGCGGCCCTGGATCTGAGCGAGAGCACAATCCGCAGACGGGGCGCCCGGCTGCTGGAGTCCGGCCTCCTCGCGGTCACCGCCCTGGAGAACCCTTACCGGGCCTGGGGCGCCTGGCCCATGATCCTCATGCTGCGCACCCGCCCCGACCGGACCCTGCGACTGGCTCACCGCCTCGCCCGCATGTACCCGGTCAAAACCATCTGGGTACTCGACAACGGCGACGTCTTCGCCCTGATCCACCCCCGTGACCGCGACGAACGCAACAGCCTCACCCTGCGCCACCTGCCGCTCTCCGGTGACCTCCTCGATCTCCGGGCCCTGCCCGTTCTGCGCGCTTTCGCCCTGGCCGGACCACCCCAACCCCCACTCCTCACCCCCACACAGACCGACGCCATCCGCCACCCCTACACCGAACCCGGTCTCGCACCAGGACCCCGCCTCGACGCCGATGAACACCGCCTCGTCGAAGCCCTCGCCGCCGACGGCCGCGCCGGCCTCAAGCAACTGGCCGCACAGACGGGCTCCTCCACCGCCACCGCCCAGCGCCGCCTCCACCAACTCCGCCGGACGGGCGGCGTCGAGATCGCCACCGTCGTCGACCGCTGCCAGGTCGGCCTCGACACCCAGGCCCTGTTCTTCATCCAGCTCGAACACCAGGCCCTGCCCGACGCCGTCAAACACCTCACCGCCCACACCCCTGTCCACCTCGCCGCCGCCGTCACCGGACCCGACAACCTCATCGCCGCCGTCGCCCTACCCCACCCCGACGACGTCCACCACCTCCTCACCGAACAACTCCCCCACCTACCCGGCTACCACCACGCCCGCGTCCACCTCGTCACCGCGACCATCAAGGAGAGCGGCATGGTCTTCCACGACGGTCGCTGGCAACCCATCACCCCCTGAGCCCACGGAAGTTGCACAGGGACGACCTCGAGTGAATGCACCGCCCGGGATGAGCCACCCCCATCTCCCGGGGACACGTACGGTTCGACGCCACCAAGGCCGGCGCGGCGACCTTGCCGTCACGTAGCTCTGGCTGCCGAACCCTCGGACGACGAGCACGGGTACCCCCGTACGCTCCAGCCAGCCGGTCAGCTGAGCCCGCAGGGTGTCCTTCTCGCAGGCCACGTACAGGGCGAACGTCTGGCCAGCGGTCCTGTCCAGGGCGAACCAGTCGGGCGCGGCCCGCAGGAGCGCACCAGCGTCAGGCCAGGCCGGCGGAACATGGACCTCGCGCAACGGGTCGATGAGGTCGGGAAACCGCTCCTCCCGGCGGGCCTGGGCGAGCCGCGCGGACAGACGCCTGTACGCCGGCGCAGTGTGCGGGATCAGGCCCTCCGAGACGAGCCGGTAGTACGCCTGCCGGAGGGTGCAGCCGCCAACCTGGTCGTAGCTGGTGACGATGTCGGCGGCGCGGTCCACGATGCGCGGCCACTGGAGTCTGGTCACACCGGTACATGTACCCCTCGGGTCAGCAGCGGGTGCCTCCCGAAGTCGTGAACATCGACCTGACCGCCATCGGGGTGCCTCCCGCGCTCATCGACAAACGACGTCGCAACTCGTGTACAAAGCCACCCGTCTGGCAGGAAGCTCCCCAGTTCGTCTCGAACGGGTCACCCAGCTTGATCCCGTCCCGCCGATTCCGCAGTACCCCGCCGGGTTCTTGTCGAGGTACTGCTGGTGGTATGCCTCCGCCGCGTAGAACGTGCGGCCCTCCGCCGGGAGGATCTCCGTGGTGATCGTGCGGTGCCCGGAGGCGGTAAGGACCTTCTGGTAGGCCTTGCGGGAGGACTCCGCGGCGGTGGCCTGCTCGGGGCCGTGGGTGTAGATCGCCGAGCGGTACTGGGTGCCGACGTCGTTGCCCTGGCGGAAGCCCTGGGTGGGGTTGTGGGACTCCCAGAAGACCTTCAGGAGCTGGGCGTACGAGACGACGGAGGGGTCGAAGACGACGCGGACGGCCTCGGTGTGGGCGGTCAGCCCGGAGCAGACCTCTTCGTACGTCGGGTTCGGGGTGTGGCCGCCCTGGTAGCCGACGAGGGTCGTCCAGACACCCGGTGTCTGCCAGAACTTGCGCTCCGCGCCCCAGAAACAGCCCAGGCCGAAGTCGGCGATCTGCAGGCCCCCGGGGTACGGGCCGAGGAGGGGGTTGCCGAGGACCGTGTGGCGGGCGGGGATCTCGAATTCGGGGGTTTCGCGGCCGCGCAGGGCCTGGTCACGGGTGGGCAGCTCGGGTACTCGGCCGGACAGGAACATGCGGGCTCCTCCTGGACTGGGTGCGTGGGACAGAACGCACACCGGGCCCGGGGGATTCCCCCCGGGCCCGGCCCACCGGCGGCGACAGGCCTCGCACGGCCTCGCACGGCCTTGCACCTGCCTCACCTGCCGTGCACCTCTGACCGGGAGGTCGCGGAACGCACAGTACGGCCGGCCCGGCGCACTGCCACGGCCGCTCAGCTGAGCAGCGTCGCCGGGCTTCCCCCGTTCGCCTCGTAGCCCGCCACCGCCAGCGCCCGGTACACGGCGTAGGCCTCCGCCGGGTCGCCGCCGTGGGTCCAGGGCAGGGCGCCGACATGGCCGTCGACCCGTACCAGCTCGTGCATGGCCTCGGCCCAGCGCTCCGACCTGACCAGGAAGAAGACCAGCAGATGGCGGACGTGCGGGAGCACCGGGTCGTCGGCCGCGGCGGTCTGCGTCGCGTGCAGCGCGCCCTCCGCCGCCCTGGTGACCACCGCGCTCTGGTAGAAGCCGGACACGAGATTGACCTCGGGCAGATGCTCGAAGACCGCGAACAGCGGCAGCGCCGCGAGCAGCGAGCCCTGCGGGGCGCGGGCCGCGGCGGTGGTCGCGAAGTGGTCGGCCTCCTCCCGCGAGCCGTGCCACTTCTCGCACCAGTAGTGCAGGGCGGCGAGGTGGGCGCCCATGTGCGTCGGGGCGCGGTCGATCACCTTCGCCCAGAGCTGGTCGAACTCCTCGTGGGAGTAGCCGAGTCCGCGGGCTGCGGCCAGTTCGACGATGTACGGGACGGGGTCGCCGGGGGCCAGCAGCGCCGCCTCCGCGCAGACCGTACGGGCCTCCTCCAGGATGATCCGGAAGTCGTCGCTCCCGGAGCCGCCGGAGGACCGCCAGGCCTGCTGCACCAGGAACTCGGCGTGCACGGCCGCGCCGCCCGCGTCCTTCGGGGACTCCGCACGCCAGGTGCGCAGCCACGAACCGCCGCTGCCGGGCTGCTGCTGCAGTTCGAGCGATGCCGCGCCCGCGAACGCCTGCACGCGCTGCCAGCGCAGCTCGCCCTCCTTGCCGGTGCCGGCGAGCAGCTGGGAGGCGGCCCGCCAGTCCTGGGTGCGCTGCACGAGGTCGAGCACGTCGAGGAGGTCCTGGTCGGGCCCGGGCAGCCGCAGATCGAGAAACTCCTGGCGTACGAATCCGTACGCGGAAGGGTCGGCGGCGTCCGGTGATCCGGGCGCGACCTGCCGGACGGCGTTACGGCGGCGCATCACATACGGGCCGATCGCCGCGGCCAGCAGGCCCATCGCGATCAGGAACCAGAGAATCTCCATACGGCCATTGTCCCGGACGGCACGGGGCCGAGGACCGGCCGGGGACTACCCTCGGGGCACATGAGCGACCAGCACAGCTTCGAGACCATCGCGATCCACGCGGGCAACACCGCCGACCCGCTGACCGGCGCGGTCGTCCCGCCCATCTACCAGGTGTCCACCTACAAGCAGGACGGCGTGGGCGGACTGCGTGGCGGCTACGAGTACAGCCGCAGCGCCAACCCCACCCGTACCGCGCTCGAGGAGAACCTCGCGGCGCTCGAGGGCGGCCGCCGTGGCCTCGCCTTCGCCTCCGGCCTCGCCGCCGAGGACTGCCTGCTCCGTACGCTGCTGACCCCCGGCGACCACGTGGTGATCCCCAACGACGCGTACGGCGGCACGTTCCGGCTCTTCGCCAAGGTCGTCCAGCGGTGGGGTGTGGAGTACTCCGTCGCCGACACCTCCGACCCGGCTTCGGTACGGGCGGCACTCACCGACCGTACGAAGGTGATCTGGGTCGAGACCCCGTCGAACCCGCTGCTCGGCATCACCGACATCGCCGCCGTCGCGGACATCGCCCGTACGGCCGGGGCGAAGCTCGTCGTCGACAACACCTTCGCCAGCCCCTACCTCCAGCAGCCCCTCGCGCTCGGCGCGGACATCGTCGTGCACTCGCTGACGAAGTACATGGGCGGTCACTCGGACGTCGTCGGCGGCGCACTGATCACCGCGGACGCCGGGCTCGGCGAGGAGCTGGCGTACCACCAGAACGCGATGGGTGCGGTCGCCGGGCCGTTCGACTCGTGGATCGTGCTGCGCGGGATCAAGACGCTGCCGGTCCGTATGGACCGCCACAGTGACAACGCCGAGCGAGTCGCGGAGATGCTGACGAAGCACCCGAAGGTGACGCGCGTCCTCTACCCGGGGCTCGATGAGCACCCGGGCCATGAGACCGCGGCCAAGCAGATGAAGCGTTTCGGCGGCATGGTGTCGTTCCAGGTCCAGGGCGGCGAGGAGGCGGCGGTCGAGGTCTGCAACCGCGCGAAGCTCTTCACCCTCGGTGAGTCCCTGGGTGGCGTCGAGTCCCTGATCGAGCACCCGGGCAGGATGACGCACGCCTCCGTGGCGGGCTCGGCGCTGGAGGTTCCGGCGGACCTGGTGCGGCTGTCGGTCGGGATCGAGGCGGCGGACGATCTGCTGGCGGATCTCCAGCAGGCACTGGGCTGACCGTGAGGGCCCGGGTCGGCGACATCGCCCGCCCGGGCCCGGTACAGCTCGACCCCGCCAAGTCCCCGCCCGGGTCCCCGTCCGGGCTCCGTTCCGCCCGGGTGCGGTGCGCGGCCCGGTCAGGTCTGCTTCGCCCGGCTCCCGTTCCGCCCAAGCCCGGGCCGCCCGTTCGGATCCGTTCCGCCGGGGTCCCGGCCCGGCCCGGTGTCTCAGCCCGGGTCCCCTGCCCCCGGCCCCCGGTCAGGCGCCGACCTTCTCGTCCTCCAGCATGTTGCTGATCTGTTCGCGCAGTTCTGCGCTGTCCTCGTGGCCATGGACGGAGACCGCGTGTTCGGTCGCGGCCCGGAGGACTTCCTCCTCCTCACCCGCGATGGTGAGGGTGCAGTTCGTCTCGCTCGGGAACCTGCGGCAGTCGGCAACTTTTCTGGTCATGACGACCTCCTGTGCTGATGGGTTGCGCCGCTCCTCCCAGGATAGAACCGGGCTCACCAGCCCTCGATCTCCGGCGTCGTCGTCGACGGAGGAACGGTCCACGGCTCGACGACCACCGCCCACACCGCGAACGCGACGGCGGCTGCGAGCAGCAGCAGCCAGCCCACGCGGTGCAGGGTGCGGCGGCGGCGCAGCAGCCGGGTGCCGCGGGTGGTCGCGCGGATGTACAGGTCGGAGGGGACCAGCGGGTGGGGGATGTCCAGCAGGCGCCGGACCTCCTCCTCCTTGACATTGCGGCGGCGGCTCATGACGGGCCCGCCGTCCAGACCGGTGCCCGCAGGCGCGGCGGGCGGGTGCTGCGCAGGGCGGAGACGGCGCGTTCGCAGATCGCCCGGACCCGCTCGACCGGCAGCCCGAGCAGCGCCGCGGTCTGCTCCTCGGCGACGCCCTCGTACAGCCGCAGCACCACGATCAGCCGTTCCTGCGGGCTGAGCCGGGCCAGCACGCCGACGTCCGCGCCCCCGTCCCAGGTCCGGTGGTGGAAGCGCCAGGCCGTCCGGGCGAAGCGGGTGGCGAGCTCCTGGCGGGTGCGGTCGTACGGGTCCTCGCCGCGCAGCCGGTCCCACTCCGCGTACGTGCGCGCCAGCGCCGCGACCAGCAGCCGCTGCGCGCGGGGATTGTGCCCGTGAGGCTCGGCCGTCAGCAGGGTCGCGGCATGCAGCAGCCGGCCGGCCGCGCCCGCGACGAATGCCTCGAACTCCCGGGCGCGGCGGCCGGCGAGTACCGTCTGCCGCGTTTCTCGCACGTCCTCATATCAGGGCAGGCGGCGCCCCGGGTCAAGAGGCTGGGGACGTCTCCGTGTCGACGGCCGGCAGCCCGGCCTGGCGGGCGGAGAGCGCCGAGTTGAACCGGGTGAGCAGGGTGCAGAACGACTCCCGCTCCTCCTCGGTCCAGCCGTCGGTCACCTGGGCCATCAGCTCGCGCCGCGAGGAGCGGACCTCGTCCAGGCGGGCCTGGCCGCGCGGCGAGAGCTGGAGGACGACCGCGCGCCCGTCCTCGGGGTGCGAGGTGCGCTTGACCAGGCCGGTGTCGACGAGCGGCGCGACCTGGCGGGTGACGGTCGATGAGTCGATGCCCATTCCGGCGGCGAGGGCCTTGACGCCCATCGGGCCTTCCTGATCGAGCCGGTTGAGCAGGAGATAGGCGGCGCGGTCCATGGAGTTGCGCACCTGGCCGACCCCGCCGAGCCGGGTCTGCTCGGCACGGCGTGCGAAAACGGCGACCTGGTGCTGCAGGGCATCGAGGAGACCGGGGGCTCCCTGAGGTTCGGGGGCCGAGCCCCGGGAGTCAGGCGCAGTGGTCGTCATGTCCTGAGATGTGGGCATGGCTGCGAGGGGCTCTCTCGTGCGGTGGTCGGTTGGTGGGGGACAGAGTACGCGGACCCGGGCGGGTCCGTACCTGCCCTGCGAAATCCCGTGGACCCCTGTGTGACCGGGGCCGCCGTCAGGCCGCTGAGCTGCGAGACTTGCTGTCATGAGCTTCCGTACGCCAGGCCCCTTTCACCCGCTCATCCTGGATGACGTCCGCGGTGCGCAGAAGATGCTCTCCGGCGTGGCCAGGCTGACCCCGATGGAGGGCAGCCGGTATCTGTCCGGCCTGGTGGGAGCCCCTGTCCACCTCAAGTGCGAGAACCTTCAGCGGACGGGGTCGTTCAAGCTGCGCGGTGCGTACGTACGTATCTCGGGGCTGCGGCCCGAGGAGCGTGCGGCGGGCGTCGTCGCGGCGTCGGCGGGCAATCACGCGCAGGGAGTCGCACTGGCGTCCGCACTGCTCGGGGTGCGCTCGACGGTGTTCATGCCGGTGGGGGCGCCGCTGCCGAAGGTCGCGGCGACCCGGGACTACGGCGCCGATGTGCGGCTGCACGGCCATGTCGTCGACGAGACCCTGGCGGCCGCGGAGGAGTACGCGCACGAGACCGGTGCGGTCTTCATCCACCCCTTCGACCATCCGGACATCATCGCCGGGCAGGGCACGGTCGGCCTGGAGATCCTCGAACAGTGCCCGGAGGTACGGACGATCGTCGTCGGCATCGGCGGCGGCGGGCTCGCGGCGGGCATCGCGGTCGCGGTGAAGGCGCTGCGCCCGGACGTGAAGGTGATCGGGGTGCAGGCGGAGGGCGCGGCAGCGTATCCGCCCTCGCTGGCGGCGGGCCGGCCGGTGTCGATCGAGGCGCCGACGACGATGGCGGACGGCATCAGAGTGGGCTGTCCCGGCGATGTGCCGTACGCGATCGTCGAGGAGTTGGTGGACGAAGTGCGTACGGTCTCCGAGGACGCCCTCTCGTCGGCGCTGCTGCTCTGCCTGGAGCGGGCGAAGCTGGTCGTCGAGCCGGCCGGGGCGAGCCCGGTCGCGGCGCTGCTGAGCGACCCCCACGCGTTCCAGGGGCCGGTCGTCGCGGTGCTGTCGGGCGGCAATGTGGACCCGCTCCTGATGCAGCGGATCCTGCGGCACGGTATGGCCGCGGCGGGCCGCTACCTGTCGCTGCGGCTGCGGCTCCCCGACCGGCCGGGGGCGCTGGCGACGCTGCTCGGGGTGCTGTCGGTGGTCGATGCCAACGTGCTGGACGTCGGGCATGTACGGACCGATCCGCGGCTGGGCCTCACGGAGGTCGAGGTGGAGCTCCACCTGGAGACGAAGGGGCCCGAGCACTGCGCGGAGGTCGGTACGGCGCTGCGGGACGCGGGGTACCGGGTCATCGACTGACTCGCCGGCGGCCGCCTCTCGGCCCTCCGGGCCAGGGGAGACCCCATGCATCCGACGCCGCGGCCCGGTCCTCGAAGATCGCCCGGACAGGGCCTCGTCACGGGCACCCGGTCATCGGCTCTCGCCATGGCCCGGCTCGTCGTCGACCGGGTCATTCCTCTTGTGTGTCGCGATGTATCGCGTTACCGTCCCGTGGCGGGTCGTAGGAATTCGCCTGCGCCGGCACATGGCGAAATCTAAGCTTGCGTAGCAATCGCGCGGAATAAGCAGTGCGTAAACAGCACGTGCGCAGTACGTGAGCGGCCCGTACGAAGCAACCCACCCTCTGCCACTGGGAGTACCCACATGCCAGGCGCCATTTACGCCGAAGGTCTGGTGAAGACCTTCGGCGAGGTAAGGGCTCTGGACGGAGTTGATCTCGACGTCCCCGAGGGCACGGTCCTCGGAATGCTCGGCCCGAACGGCGCGGGCAAGACGACCGCCGTGCGCGTCCTGACCACGCTGCTGCAGCCCGACAGCGGCAAGGCGGTCGTCGCGGGTATCGACGTCCTCAAGCACCCCAACGAAGTCCGCCGGTCCATCGGCCTTTCCGGTCAGTTCGCCGCCGTCGACGAGTATCTGACCGGCCGCGAGAACCTGCAGATGGTCGGCCGGCTCTACCAGATGAGCGCCAGTGCGGCGAAGACCAGGGCGGGTGAGCTGCTGGAGCGGTTCAGCCTCGCCGAAGCCGCGGACCGCCCCGCCAAGACCTACTCCGGCGGTATGCGGCGCCGCCTCGACCTCGCCGCGGCGCTGGTCGTCTCGCCGCCCGTGATGTTCATGGACGAGCCCACCACCGGCCTCGACCCGCGGAACCGCCAGGCGCTGTGGGAGGTCATCAAGGAACTCGTCAGCGGCGGTACGACACTGCTGCTGACCACCCAGTACCTCGAAGAGGCCGACCACCTCGCCGACGACATCTGCGTCGTCGACCACGGCAAGGTCATCGCCCGCGGTACGTCGGACCAGCTCAAAGCCCGCACCGGCGGGGAGCGCGTCGAGGTCGTCGTCCACCGGCCCGAGGAGATCGCCCCGGCCCGTGACGTCCTCCACCGCTTCGGCACGGACGGTACGAAAGCCGGTGAGGTCGCCGTCGAGGAGCACACACGCAAGCTCACCGTCCCCGTCGCGGGTGGCGCCAAGCTGCTCGCCGAGGTCATCCGTGAGCTGGACACCCGCGGTATCGAGATCGACGACATCGGCCTGCGCCGCCCCACCCTCGACGATGTGTTCCTGTCGCTGACCGGTCACGTCGCCGAGCAGGCCGCGGAGGAGAACGGTGAGGTCCCGGCGGCCCGGCCGGCGAAGGACCGCAGGGCCAGGAAGGAGGCCGTGAAGTGACCACCGTCCAGGAACCGGCGGACCGTGTCGCGGCCCCCCGCCCGCGCGGCGGCATCGCGCAGTCGGTCAACGACTCGCTCGTCGTCGCCAAGCGCAATCTGATCCGGATGACGCGGATCCCCGAAATGATCATTTTCGGGATGATCCAGCCGATCATGTTCGTCGTGCTGTTCAGTTACGTCTTCGGCGGCTCCATGCAGATCGGTGCCACCACGTCTCCTTCCGTCTACCGCGAGTTCCTGATGGCGGGCATCTTCGCCCAGACCGTCACCTTCGCCACGGCCGGTGCGGGCGCAGGCATCGCCGACGACATGCACAAGGGGCTCATCGACCGCTTCCGGTCGCTGCCCATGGCGCGCGGCGCCGTCCTCACCGGGCGCACGCTCGCGGATCTCGTCCAGACGGCGCTGACGGTCGTGGTGCTCGCGATCGTCGCGCTGCTCGTCGGCTGGCGGGTCCACGAAGGCGTCCTCAAGGCGCTCGGAGCGTTCGCCCTGCTGCTTCTGCTCGGGTACGCGTTCTCCTGGATCGGAGCACTGATCGGTCTGTCGGTCCGTACCCCGGAGGCCGCCACCTCCGGCGGTCTGATCTGGCTGTTCCCCGTGACGTTCATCTCGAACGCCTTCGTGGACTCCAGCAAGCTGCCCTCCTGGCTGCAGACCATCGCCGAGTGGAATCCGTTCAGCGCGACGGTGCAGGCGTGCCGTGAGCTGTTCGGCAACCCGGGCGTCTCGACGTCCGACGCCTGGCCCATGCAGCACCCGGTGTGGGCGTCGATCATCTACTCGATCCTGATCGTCGCCGTGTTCCGCACGCTGGCGGTGCGCAAGTACCGCTCGGCGACGGTCTGACCCGTCAGCGA
>NZ_JBSGZO010000283.1:0-11166 GCF_053611045.1 Streptomyces sp. NPDC054841
AGCCGGGCCGCTCGAACTCCCGTGACACGGACGCAAGGTTCGTGGGCGCAGAACAACGTGGGGAGATTCAATGAGCCCCATCAGCAAGTACGGCGCTCAGCGGTTGCTCAGGCGCTGTCGGGCCAGGGGAACCCGAGCTCCTCTGCTCGCTCGCGGCTGCCCCCGCACACCCGCCCGTAGGTCTTCGGGTCCTCCTCGGCCAGCCGTTGCAGGGCAGCGGCGGCCTGTGCCTCGGGCGGGGTGCCGTCGTCCGGCACGACCCAGCGGAACTGGAGGGCGCCGCCGGCCACGTCCGGCTCTCCGGCGGCGAGCCCCGGCTCGTACCAGAAGGTCACCACGGTGGTGTCGGGGTCGTCGAAGCCGCTGCTGATCCAGCCCCGGCCTGCATCCCATCGGCTCAGCAGCTCCGGCCGTTCAATCAGCCCCGCTTTGATCAGGCGGGCCGTGGTGCGGGCCGGCCAGGACCAGGAACGGTCGGTCTCCGCCCGGGCGATCTCCGCGTCGTAGGCGGCGGCATCGAACCGGTGGGCAGGCAGCTCGGGCGCGGGCTCCTGGGAACCCGGCATGACACCCGGCCGCCGCCAGTCCTCCCACACCACGTGGTCTCCGTCGCGCCGGATGGTGACGTAGAGCGCGCCACAGCATCCCTCGGAGCAGTAGGCCTCCGCGAGCTGCACCTCGCGGGGCTCCGGCCCGGCCCGTAGCAGGCCGTCGTCCAGCAGGTGTTCGGGGCTGTGGGCAGGACCGCGGGTGAAGACCGCCGGAACCACTGGACGCCCGTCGACGAGGATGCGGGTCTCGACGGGTTCACGATCCACGGGGTCGCCCGCCACCACCTCGACGCGCAGCCTGCCAGGCGCGTCCGGGCGTTGGAAGGGCTGCCGCCCCGTGCGCCGGATCCAGCCGGCCCGCAGCCGCTGGTCCGCCTCGTCTGCGACGGTGTCCGCCGGCGAGGCCCATCGGAGCTCGGCCAGCAGCCGCCCGAGTGATTCCAGCAGCGTCGCGCGCCGGCCGGGAGCCCAGTCCAGCAGCACACCGGGGCCGCTGCTCAGGTCCAGGGCGAGCGAGAGCAGGGTGGCGTGGTTGTCGAGGGTCGGCGGCAGTAGGCCGGCCCGTGTGACGACCCTCTCGTACACGGTGAGCGCGTCGCGGTAGGCGAGGAGGCCGGTCGAGTCGTCGTGCGAGCAGCCCATGCGGACGAGGAGTCTGCCCGCTCGGGCGAGCAGGGCCGTGTCGGAGGGGTGCTGGTCGAGCAGGTCGGGCAGCCGGGTGGCTTCCGCGATCCGGCGGGCGGCCGTGCTGCTGACGAAGCGGGGCGAGGCGGGGAACGCGACCAGCTCCGTACGGATGGCCTGTTGATCCTCCGTCCACAGGGCGCGGACGAGTGGTCGCAGCTCGTCGCGGCGGGCGTAGGTGGCGAGCCAGACGACGGCGGCGGACTGGCGGTCGAGGGCGTCGAGGGCGTCGAGGGCTGGGCCGGAGAGCACCCGGAGCAGCCCGAGGACGGAGAGATGCGGGACGTCCTCGGGCTCGCCGAGGCGGACGAGCAGGGCGAGGCCGGCGGTGACGGCGGGCACGGTGGTGCCGGTCCGGGTCAGCTGGCGGCCCAGGGAGCGGGCCGCGTCCCGCTGTCCGGCCGGCAGTGTCAGGTCGGCGACGACGGACCGGATCAGGTACGTGTGGCGGTCCCGGATGCCGAGCTGGGCAAAGCGGCGGTGCAGGGTGGCGGAGTCGTCCGGCAGCGGGTTCAGCGCTTCCCGGATGGCGCTCTTCGCCTCGTGCCGGGGCAGCGGGGCCTCGCCCGGTTCGGGCTTCCCGGAAAGGGAGTAACCGCGCCGGGGCGGGACCCCGTCGGGGGACTCACGCAGCAGGCGCAGGACGCGGTCGTACAGGGCAAGCGGGAGGGTGAGCGCGTCGCGCTCTTCCTGGGCGCTCACCGGGCGGGGTGGGACTCGATTCCGTAGGTCATGCGCGCAGCCTGCCAGCCCGGTTCGTGCTCTGTCGAAAGAATTAGGGGAGGGAGCCGGAGGGAAACCGGAGGGAAACCGGAGGATCAGGGAGGCACCCCTGGCCACCACGACGTCGAGAGGTCGTTGTGCCGATGCGATGAACACGTTCGTCCGGGCCCTGGGGCGGACAAACGCTAAGGGCTGTCCCATAATCCCCGGTGGATCAGCGCGCGGCGTCAGATGCGGTGCATCGCAAGGCGGAGGGTCGTCCTCATACTGGGCGTATTCGGGCGATCCGACAACGCAGCGAGGTGCCGTAGCTGTCGTCCTGCGCCCGCCAGGGATTACGGGACAGCCCTTAGGCGACGACCGTGTCCTCGGCCCGGCCTCGCAGTTCGGCGGCGAACTCCTCGACCGTGATCCGTCCGCGGCCCATGTCGAAGACGCTGAGCCGGAGGGTGGCGTGGGATGCGACCCGCACCGTGGCGCCGTCGCCGTGCCCGGCCACGTCAACGGTGACAGCCTGCGCGAACCCGCGCTTCGTGGGATCGGGTCGGGTGGCCCGTATCCGTCCCGCCGCGCGCTCCTCCTTGATCACGCGGGCACCGATCGCCTTCAGCGCGCCCCTGGCGTGCCGGAAGGCGGACTGCGGATCCACGACCACGGAGATCTCGGCACTGTGCCCCACGGCGACGGTCGAGCGGTTCACCTCGATCCCGGCCGCACGCAATGCGCGCAGGTGCAGGAACCCCGAGACGACATTGAGCACCAGCAGAAACCCGACCATGAGCGCGGACGCGATCGCCGCGGCCATGACCGCTTCGGAGAAGTTCCGGTCGGGGTCGCTGCCGCTGAGGTGCACGGACAGGACCAGGAAGGCGGTGATGACGAGCCCTGCGCCGACGGCGAATCCGAGCGCTCTTGTGGCCATGTACAGAAAGACGGCAGGCACGGCCGACTCCTCTGGGGCTTGCAAAGAAGGAAGGGGGGGTGCCCTCGTCGAGCCGGACGAAGGCACCCCACCTTAGTCACACAAACGGAGCGCTAGATTCCGACGGTCCTGCGTCCGCGCGGGCCGCTGTTACAGAACCGTCTTCCTTCCGCGTGCAACTCCCACGCCCCCTGCGTTGTCTACCAGGCGGAACTCGCACCACACGCGCATAAGGAGTCGACAGCCGTGGGGGACATTCGCCGACGAGGAGTCGTCGCACTCGGGATCACCGCGCTGGTGGCCCCGCTCACTCTGGCCATGGGGAGCACGACCGCTCAGGCGGCGTCGTGCACGACGCAGACCGGGCCGTACCAGAAGCAGGTCGAGAAGTTCCTGGGCCGCCCGGTGGACGGGAGGCAGTCGGCCGCCGACTGCAAGGCGATCCAGGCATTCCAGACGAAGCACTCCATCAGCCCTAAAGCCGGGCTGGCGGGCCCCATCACCTGGGGCGTCATGGATCTCATGAACAAGCAGAAAGCAGTCGGGACGAACCCGAACAAGGCCGGCAAGTGCCCCACCAACAAGGGCCGCATCGCCTGCGTCGACCTGACGCTCCAGCTCAGCTGGATCCAGGACGGCACGAAGCTGGTGTACGGACCGGTCGCGGTACGTACCGGCGGTGACGGACACGAGACCCGCACCGGCCTGAAGAAGATCACTTGGCGCGACATCGACCACGTGTCCAGCCTGTACAACGTGCCGATGCCGTACAGCCAGTTCTTCGACGGCGGCCAGGCGTTCCACTCGGTCGGCATCAGCGTCTGGGCACCGCCCGGCTCGCACGGGTGCGTGAACATGACCAAGACCGCCGCCGCCAAGTACTGGAGCCTGCTCCGCAACGGCGACGACGTCTTCGTCTACGGCCGCAAGCCCGGAACCTGAGACACCCCGCGGCCGGACAGGCCCCTTCCGGCGGGAAGGGACCGCGCGCCGTACGGACCGCCTTGAGGGGCATACGGAGGGTGTGTTCCATGACCCGGCCGCGCAGCCGCAGGATGAACCGCTCGCCCGAGCGCGCGAGTAGGTACCGGAGGCCGCTGAGGCCAGCGCGCCGGCCGGCGCCAACGGCACCATCCAGGCGAGCCGTTCGAGACGAACAGCCGCAGTCTCACAGCCCGTCGACGTACCGCTTCGCGATCAGCAGCGAGGTGAGCGGGTAGTCGTCCCGGACCTGCTTTATCGCCGCGACGTCCCCGCGAGAGCGCTGCACAGCACGGATCTTCTCCTCGTCGACCTGGCCGCGGAATCCCTCATAGGATCCGTAATGGTCCCAGAACGCCTGCTTCCGCTTACGCGCCGCCCGGTCGCCGGTGGCGATTCCGAGAGCGCCAGCAACTCCCGCCGCGATGGCTACGGAGATCCCCTCGATCACGTTGCTCCCTTTCTGACGAAATAATGGCAGCTGGATGCGCCATTAATTTACCTGCTCCCTCTTCTTCAGTCGGCTGCCGGATTCCCGACGGGTCATCCGGTGCAGGATCCGGGGCGCGATCAGGAATCCCATGACCGCCCACAGGCCGACGATGAGATACACCTTGGACAGTTCCCAGCTGTTCCCCTGTTCGGCGGCCAGGGCCGAATCCGGCATGAGCGCGGCCCGTACGCCCTGGGCGATCCACTTCAGCGGGAATCCCTGCACGACGTTCTGGGCGACCTCGGGAAGCACCGTGACCGGAAAGTAGATTCCCGAGAAGATCAGCAGGGCGAACAGCGGGATCATCACCATGCCGAGCGCCTCACGCGAGTTCGGCAGGAGGGCGCCGATCACCGCACCAATGGGTGCGAGGGCCACCAGTCCAAGAGCCAGCACCGACACCAGGGTCAGCCAGTGCGCCGGGTCGCGCGGCAGTGAGGAGCCGAGCGCCAGCACCCCGGCGAGCAGCATCAGGGCCGCACCGCCCAGTGCGGTCACCACCATGACGAACGTCTTCGCGACCAGGTAGGCGGGGATGCCCCCGGGCAGCGTCTTCATCCGCAGAAGCGTGCCGTCCTCGCGCTCCACGGCCAGGGTCTGCGTCAGGGTCAGCAGCCCGGCCTGCACGACCATCGTCGTGACGCCGCCGGCGACCATCAACTCGGCCATCGGAACGGTGCTTCCGGGGATGTCGCCGTCCATGACCGAACCCAGGACGAGGAACATGAGAGGTGTGCTGAGCTGGGTGAACACCTCACGTGGGGTACGCAGCAGTTGCATGAGCTCCAGGGAGCCCCGGCGCAGGCCGACGGTGAAACCGTGGGACATGATCACTTCACCTCCGCGATCATGCGCAGATAGATGTCCTCGAGAGTGGGGCGGTGCACCTCCAGGTCCGGGACCGGGGCCCCGAACTTGTTGTGCAACTCCCAGGCGAGCCGCGACGGGTCGTCGGTCTGCTGCTCCTGCCGGACGCCGTCCGCCGACCAGACCACCCGGGCCTGGGCGCGCGCCTGCTCGCCGAGCTCCTCCGCCGTGCCGAAGGCGGAGATCCGGCCGTCGATCAGGATGGCGATGCGATCGGCGAGCCGCTCCGCCTCGTGCAGGTCGTGCGTCGTGAGCACCATCGTCATGCCGTCAGTCTTCAACCGCTCCACCAGGTCGTGGAATTCACGCCGCACGACCGGGTCGAAACCCGTCGTCGGCTCGTCGAGGAACAGCAGCTCCGGGTCGCCGATGATCCCCAGGGCGACGTCCAGCCGTCGCCGCTGGCCGCCCGACAGGTTCGAGCACAGTTGGCCGGCCTGCTCGTCGAGCCGCAGGACCTCCAGCACCTCGGTCACATCACGGGGGCGCTCGTAGTACGAGGCGAAGTGGTGCAGGAGCTCACCGACCCGCCAGCGGGCGTGGTCGCGCCAGGTCTGCAGGACGATGCCCAGCCGTCCGCGCCACTGTTCGTCCACGTCGTCCGGGTCTTTCCCGAGGACGGTGACCGAGCCGCTGGTGCGCCGCCGGAACCCTTCCAGGACCTCCACTGTGGTCGTCTTGCCGGCACCGTTGGGGCCCAGCAGGGCGAGTACCTCACCATGGTTCACCGTGAGGTCCACACCACGCAGGATCTCCTTCTTCCCGTACCGCATGGTGAGGCCGTCGACGGATATGGCGGGTGCACCCACCTCAGGCGGATTCCGAATCGGTCTCTCCCTTCTGTGCGTTGTCCTGTGCTCTGTGCTCTGTGCTTCTGGAGTCTTCGGGTGTACGTGCGGCGGGGGATTCCCAAGATGCGGCAGAACGGGGGCCTTGATCATGAACGGTGCCGACGTACTGGCGCATCGGCCGTTCGTCGGTTCAAGACCCCCCCGGTTGGCGGGGGTTCACCCCGATCCGGCCACCGGTGGCGAACGAAAGCGGCCTTCCCGGTCGAGTCGCACTCCGGCCCCGCGACACGGCCTCACGCGACCGAAGCGGAACCCCGACGCCGGTGGCTCGGACGGAACGTGAGAAGCCTCATGACCAGCTCAAGTTTCTTGTGCAAAGTTGATCGGGGTCTCGATGAGAGGCAAGCTACGCGTGAGACCACGCTGACCTCGTGCGTCTCGCTAGCAGGGGGAAAGCATGATCGACGTAGTGATCGCGCACAACCAAGTGCTCTTTCAAGCCGGGCTGCGCAGCGTTCTCGAGCACGAAGACGACATCGAGGTGGTGGGCGCCTGCCAGAGATCCACCGTGATCGAGACAGCTGCGCGGCTTCGCCCGCGGGTGGTCGTGCTGGGAGATCAGCCCTCCCGGACACGGACCCTGTCCTCGATCGAGGCTCTGCGCAGTCTCCAAGATCCACCCGAAATCGTCCTCCTGGCCGGACGGCTGGACGACTCCCTCACCGCGGACGCACTCCTGAAGGGCGCCGCGGGAGTCCTGGAGCAGGACATCGGCCCGCAGGTGCTCGTGAGCGCCGTACGCGTGGTGGCCACCGGCGGCCGGGTCCTGGCAGCACCGGCGTCCCGGACGGTGGTCGGTCTGCTCAGCCGTGGGGGAATCCCCCCGGCGGTCCGTGAGCGGGCTCGGACACTCACTCCACGGGAGGCTGAGGTCTGCACCCTGCTGGCGGCGGGACTGTCCAACACCGAGATCGGCCGGCGCCTGCATCTGAGCCCGGCGACGGTGAAGGACCACACCAGTGCCATATATACGAAACTTGGCACGACCAACCGGGTACGCGCGGCGGTCCTGGCCCATCGCCTGGGAATGAGGACTCCGCTCGAGACCGCCGTGGCGAGCTGACGCTCCCGCCGTCGGGGGCACACCACAGCGAAAACCTCCAGCCGGTCACGGCCGGAGGTCTTTCACGTGATCGCCGACTTCGTCTTCCCTGATTCCCTGATTCCCTGATCTCGCGTGACCATCCGTCGCCGCCGCACGACGGTGGCACGACGGCGACATGGCGTCATGCGGGCGTCGTGCCGCACGACGGCGGCACGGCGGGATGACACAACGGCGGTCAGGGCCGGCAGTTCAGCCTCATCTGGGCCGCCGCATGGTGTGCTCCCAGTCGCTCGGCGCTGCCCCAGTCACGGCCGCGGTCGAGGAGCTGGACCGCGAAGACCTTGTCGCCCTTGACCGGATAGCTGCCGACCTGGACCAGGCTGCCTCGGTGGTCGGTCTGTCGAACGCCGAAACCGGTGTAGCCGGAGGTCACGTCAGCCGGGTCGGCAAGGACACGGTAGAGCGTGGGGTCGCCGGCCACATCGGTGGCGTGGTTGGTGCGGGGTACGAACACGGCGAGTGAGCACTGCCGGTAGCTCCGGTCGAGGTCCCAGCTCCAGATCGCCGTACCCCCGTGGTCCTTGGTTGCGCTGCCCGACATGGGGACCGCGGTGAAGCTGCCGTCGCACGAGGAGTCGCGCTGCCCGCCGGAGCGGACGGTGTACCAGGCCGCGACGCCGTTCTCGAAGCGGCCCACTTCGCGGTAGTGGCCCGTCCTGCAGCCCGGGCCGGCCCACTGCTCGAATCCGGGAGCGGTCGACGTCGGGGACCCGGCCGGTGGTGAAGTCGCGGACTCGTCATCGTCCGGCAGCGACGTCGGGCCGACCCGCGTCGGCACACCCCCGCCCCCGATGGAATCCGCGCCGTCCGCCGAGGAGCGGCCGTCGTCGGCGTCGGAGCCGGTGAGCATCGCGGCCGCCGCGACGAAACAGCCCAGGACGACCACGACTCCGGCAGCGAGCAGACCCTTGCGGAACCGGGAGAGCAGGGAGAACCGGCCGACGACCGTCTCACGGGCGACCCACGACGGACCCGCACCCTTACTGCCCTGCACCACGAATCCGCAGTCGGGACACCTCATGCCCGGCAGTGGGCTGTGCCTTTCACTGCCGCAACGATCGCACGCCATACCAGCTCACTATGCAGGAACCTCACACGTCACGGGGCGAGAACGCGTTCATGCCGTACAGTCCGCCCGGATCTGGGCCGCGGCGTGATGCGCGCCGTCGAGACCCCCGGACCCCCAGTCCTGCCCGCGGTCCACGAGCTGGACCGTGAACTCCCCTTCCCGGACCGGGAGATCGTTCACGATCACGACCCCGCCGCGCATCGACCGCTGGTCGATCTCGAAGGCCGCGAGGATGCTCCCCGATGCGTCGGGGTCCGCCAGTACGTGGTAGCGCGTCGGGTCACCCGCGACGTCCTCGTCGCGGGGGCTCCAGGGAATGTGCACCGCCACGGAGCACCGCGTGTAGCCGGCGCCCGGGCGCCAGTTCCAGGTGACCGTGTTGCCGCGGTCCCGGTCGCGGGCGCCGGACATGGGGACGGCGATGAAGCGGCCGTCGCACGAATTCCCCTCGTGGCCCCCGGAGTCGACCTCGTACCAGCCGTAGCCGCCGTCCGAGAAGCCGCCGTACGTGCGCACGCCGTTCGCACAGCCGGGACCTGCCCACTCGCTGAACCAGGGTCTGCCGGGCGACGGCCTGGTGGTACCCGACCTGGAAGGCTCCGGCCTGGGCTTCGGCTTCTGCGCGGTCGTGGGCGTGGGCCTCGCCCTGGGCGGTGTCGCGCTCGGCGACGGTGAGTCCTGCGGTACGAAGGTCGGGCCGACCCGGTCCGGCAGTCCGCCCAGCGCGACGCCGTCCACGACCGGGCTCACGTCGTCGTCGACGCGGTCGTCGTCACCGTTCGCGGTCGCGAGGAGTGTGGCGCTCAGCATCAGTACGCAGAGCGAGACCACAACACCCGCGCCCACGAGCATCGTTCGTTCGAAGAACGGTTCCTCGGCCGCCCGGCCGGGTGGCGCGGCATCGACGGTGCAGGTGTCCGACACCATTCCCGGCAGCGCGCCCCGGTGCGTGCCACCGCATTTGTCGCAGACCATGCGGGCCACTATGCAACGAAGTTCATATCGACCGGTAGGCATCAGCCGGTATCAACGCGATATCGATCCGCATCGATCCACATCGATCCTCGGTCGTCACGCCGGACACCTCGCGGTTGACCTTGCCCCTGGGGCAGGGCACATCGTCCTCGTTGCCGGACGGAACTCCCGCCCGGTGACGGAGGATGGGTTGGTGAACGACGACTCCCTGCTCACCATCGGAGCCTTCGCCTCACGGGCGCGGCTCTCGCCGAAGGCCCTGCGCCTGTACGACCGGCTCGGGCTGCTCGCCCCCGCGTACGTCGACGAGGCGACGGGCTACCGCTGGTACCGCGCGGACCAGGTGGAGCGCGCCCGGCTCGTCGCGCTGCTGCGGCAGCTCGACATGCCGCTTGCGCGCATCGCCGAGGTGGTGGAGCTGCCGGGAGCGGAGGGCGCGACGGCGCTGGCCGCGTACTGGGCCGAGGTGGAGGAGCGCCGGGCCGTACAGGGCGCCCTTGTGGCTCATCTCCGTGAACGGCTTTCGGGCAGGAGACCCACGATGTACGAGATCAAGACGGTGGACGTACCCGAGCAGGCGGTGCTCGCCGAGCGCCGGCAGCTGCTGTCGGACGAACTGCCGCGGTGGATCCCGGCGGCGCTCGGCCGGCTGGAGCGGGCGGCCGCGGAGTGCGGGGGTGTCGCGGGTACGCCGTACGTGGCGTACCACGCCGAAGTGACCCCGGACAGCGACGGCCCGGCGGAGGCCTGCGTCCCCGTCGCCGACGCCGCAGCGGCGGAGACCTGGGCGTCGGAGCACGGCCTCGGCGCCGTCCTCCGTGTCGAGCCCGCGGGCCGGCTCGCCTACACCCGTATCACCAAGGCGCAGGTGGCATACCCGCAGATCATCTCGGCGTACGACGCGGTCGAGGCGTGGATCGCCCAAGAGGGCCTGACCATCACGGGCCCCTGCCGCGAGGTGTACTTCGCGGACTGGGAGTCGGCGTCCGCGACGGACGAGGTCTGCGACATCGCCTTCCCGGTGGCCTGAGCGGCCCCCGAGCCCCCGGCCCCACCGGGCCTGCTCGGTACCGCCCGGTGACCGGGGTGTCCGTCCTCACCGGCCTGGGCTGTCAACGGGGCTCGGCAAGAGGTTCGTCCCGGATCCAGTCCACGAGTTCGCGAAGGTCCGCGCACAGCATGAGGAGCAGCAACTCGTCCTCGGAGAGGTCCATGGATGCGTGGGGCCGCGGCGGCTCCGGGGTGGCGGTGCTCATGGCGGGCTCCGTCATCGGTTCGGGCATGTGAAGGTGACGCAGCGGGCCGCCGGTTCCTGCGCGGCCCGCCCCGAGCGGATTGGTCAGCTGTGCACGAGCTGCCCCTTGCGGGTGGCGCCTCCGCAGTCCTCGCACGAGACGATGACCGCGCCCTCGTACACCAGCGCGACCGTGTTGCGGCCCCGGCATTCCCGGCACGGCGTTCTCGCGAACTGCCTGTGCACGTACGCGAATGCGTTGGTGACCTGGTCGGCGTTCACAGTCAGGCGGCCATGACAGCCGCGGTCCGTTCCAGTTCCGCGTCAGTGGCCATGAAGTCGTCGAACTCGCCGGCCTTCACGCCCTCAAGGAACTTCCGGATCTCCGCCCGCGTGAAGTACAGGACCGGGCTACCAGGGTCCTTGTCGTCGGAGAGCGCCACCATGCGAGTGCCGTCCGGTACGTGGGGGTGCGCGTGGTCCTTGGCGTCCGGCGCCGCAGCAAGGATGACGCAGTCCTTCAGGATCGGGTCCAGGTCCGTGCGGCTGGCCTTGCGCCAGTCCAGGCCCGGGGCGGTCAGGTTCTCGTACGCCTTCGTGGTGCGGCCATTGCTGATGGTTCCCATGGCTGTGCCTCTCTGGTAATCGTGCGGTTGTGGAACCCGCCCCCGCACTCGACCTGTCCAGGGTTGGGGGTGCGGGGACGGGTGT
>NZ_JBSGZO010000284.1:0-11166 GCF_053611045.1 Streptomyces sp. NPDC054841
CGGTGATAGAGAGTCAGTATGACAACGACACTTGATTTCGCCGTCCTGCTGCGACTGATCGACGAACGGTCGGTCGCGTTCCGGGCCGCGGTCGCCTCCGCGCCCGGCCTCGACGTGCAGGTGCCGACCTGCCCCGAGTGGACGCTGTTCGATCTGGTGCAACATCTGGGCGAGGTGCACCGCCACTGGGCCGCCACCGTCGCCGCAGGACCTGCCACCGCTCCCCCGGCCGAGACCGCTTCACAGGGCGCCCCGGCAGCGCCCCGGGAGCGCGAGGCACTGTTGGCCTGGTCGGCCGAGTCGACGATGCAACTGCTGAGCGCGCTGCGCGAGGCCGGTCCGGATCGCGGTTGCTGGACGTGGTGGGGTGCGTCGGAGTCGCCGCAGACGTCCGGTGCCGTCGCTCGGCACCAGCTCCAGGAGATCGCCGTGCACACCTACGACGCCCAGATCACCCTGGGTGCCCCGCAGCCGCTGCCGGACGAGGCGGCACTCGACGGTGTCGACGAGTTCCTGTCCACCTGCTGCGCAACGACGAGTGCCTGGCCGCACGAGGCCGCTGCCGTCGACTTCCACGCCACCGAGGGCCGCTCCTGGCGCCTCTCGCTCTCCGCCGACGGCGCACGGATCACCCGTCTGCCCACGCCCGGCGAAATGCCCGCCACCGCTGCCGGCGAGGGCCCTGATGCGGCCGCTGCCTCTGCCCGGGGCACGGCCGGTGAGCTGGTCCTCACCCTGTACGGCCGAATTCCGGTGGACTCCCTGAAGCTCGACGGCGACCGACGTGTCTTCGACCTGCTTCAGGCCTGGGAGCCGGAGGAGTAGGACGCCGGGTTCCGGGTCGAGGCCGACGCCCTGGCCGCGCTCGCCGAGCGGCCACTCAGGTGCTGCGGGGGCCGCCCGCTCGGTCATGATGAGAGCCGTAACGTCCCGTCAAGGGCGCCTTCGGCGTCGTCTGCGGCGATGGCCTTCGGTCACCCTTGACCGGCCGTTCAGGCTCTTGGCCATCAGCGCCTTCTCCTCATTGACGCCGTGCCAGCCGTTGGGCTCAACCATGAAGGTCCACGAGCCGATCGGGGTCATGCCGAACCGTGTCCGCGTGCCGCTGAACGGGACGTAGAAGTCATAGGCGGCTTCGACCAGTGCCGTGAATCCGGTGCGTGCGGGTTCGGCCCGGCCTCCGAGCCGACGCGGCAACTCCGCTGGAGGGACCTCGTGGACGAGGGTGATGCGGTATGCCTCAGCAAGGTCCGGGAAACGTTCCTCGAACCACATGTAGTCGGTGGTATCGGCAGTCGTGCCCGTGATCCTCGCTCACACCTCTGACAACGCATGAGTTCCCGCAGCCACAGTGCATGGTTGCAGATCGACAGAGACGTGACCCTTGCGTTGCGAACCCTCTGGCGGTCTTCGTAGGCGGCTTGGCGGAAATAGGCGGAACCAGCGAGAAGGGCGCCCTCGGTGGGTGGGGACCAATCGTGTCCCGGCCGTGTCTCGCTGGTCTGCGGTCCGTCCTGCTGGAGGCGGTGCGTGTCCTGCCGCCTTCGAGCCGCTGGAGCCTGCTCGGTGCGCACCTGCGTCGTCGACACTTTCAAGCACACGGCGGAAGGGGTTTGCCTTGGCCGGCCGGTCCGCCCTTAGGCACGTTGACAGGCGCCTGTCGGCATGTTGCTATGAGGCGCCGCTCAGCCGGACCTGCGCCGCGTCGCATGCCGCTCGGCGGAAGCGGCACCGGATCGACGGTGCTTGACCGGGGCGGTGTCCCGATGCCGCCCTTGGAGCAGCGCCCCCGACCCCAGAGCGAGGACCCATGCCGCAGCGCGCCGCGACCATCGTCGGCGGCGGAATCGGCGGCCTCGCGGCGGCCATCGCCCTGCACCGCCGGGGCTGGCGCGTCGAAGTGCTGGAACGGGCCCCGGAGTTCACCGAGATCGGCGCCGGCATCTCCCTGTGGCCGAACGCGCTGCACGCGCTCGAGGTGCTCGGCCTGGCCGGCACCGTCCGGGCACTCGGCGCCGTCGAAGCCGTGGGCGGCGTACGCGACCGCCAGGGCCGCTGGCTGTCCCGTACGGACAACGCGGAGCTGACGCGCCGCTTCGGCCATCCCCTGGTGGTCCTGCACCGCGCGGACCTGTTGCGGGCGCTCACCGAGGCGCTGCCCGCGGACAGCCTGCGGCCGGGCAGCGAGATGTCCGCGGTCCGCGACGACGGCCACGGCCTGGTCGTCGATCACCGTAGGGGCGAGTCCCGGCCCGACCTCGTGGTCGGGGCCGACGGGCTGCGCAGCGCCGTCCGCCGAGCCCTGTGGCCCGACGCGGCCGGTCCCCGGTACGCCGGTTACACGGCCTGGCGCATGGTCACCGAGCCCCTCGCCGAGCCGCCCTCAGAGGGCGCAGTGACCTGGGGCCGCGGGGCGAGGCTCGGCTACACGGCGCTGCCGGGCGGGCGGATGTACTGCTTCGCGACCGCGTCGCTGCCGGCGGGAGCGGCCTCCGGCTCGTCCGAGTACGCCGAACTGCTGCGCCGGTTCGGGTCCTGGCCGGATCCCGTCCCCGCCCTGCTGGCCGCCGTCCCCGCGGACGCGGTGCTCCGCCACGACCTGTACGACCTTCCGCCGCTGCCCTCCTTCGTCCGCGGCCGGGTCGCGCTGCTGGGCGACGCCGCCCATGCCATGACCCCAAATCTGGGCCAGGGCGCGTGCCAGGCGCTGGAGGACGCGGTCACCCTCGCCCACTGCCTCGACGGGACCCCGGACGTGGCCGCCGCGCTCCGCTCGTACGACCTGCTGCGCCGCCCGCGGACCCAGGCCATCACGCGCCGCTCCGCCCGGCTCGGCGCAGTCGGCCAGCTGTCGTGGCCCGCCGCGGTGCTGCTGCGCGACACGGCCGCCCGGCTGACGCCGGCACGGGCAACGCTGCGTGCCATGACGCCGGTGCTCGGCTGGACCGCGCCCGCTGACCCCGTGACGGCGACGGAGAGCGAGAGCCACTGATGCCGGACTGGACGTATCACCCGCTGCGCGGCTTGGCCGCTGCCGTCCTCGGCCGGGGCCGTTCGCAGCGCACCGCACTGCGGCTGCTGGCCTCGATCGGCTCCCGTCCCGCCGGCGCGCGGCTGATAGCCCGCGGGTTCGGCCACCGCCATCCACCGGAGCGGCTCGCCGGCGAGATCGCCGGCGTGCCCGTGACCGTCCGCCTCGGCATATCCGTCCCGCCCTCGCTCGCGCGCGAAGCGGTACGCGCCATGCCCCCGCTCGGGGCCGGTGTCGTCGAGGTGGCGCCCGTCTCGGCGGCCGACGCGGAGACCGTACGCGAGGCCGCTGCCGGCCGCTCGATCCCGTTGGTCGTCCGCGCCTGCGACCCGGAGGCCGAGGCCGCCCTCAAGCCCCATGTCGACGGCTTCACCGGCGGGGACGACCCGCACGTGGTCCATGTGTCCGACCCGTCGGTCACCGCCGCGGCCGCCGCGCTCGAGGAGCCGGGCGCCGTCGTGCTCGCCCGGCCCGGGGTGCTCGTCGCGGCCGGACCCGGCTGGTTCGCACGGGTCACCGAGGCGGCCACGCCCACCGCGCCCGCTCCGGTGCTACGGGACGTCGGCCGCGATCCCCGCCGCTGGCCCGCCTGGTGGTGGGCGCTGCTCGTCGGGCTCGGTATGACGGGCGCCGGACTCGGCGCCGCGGCGATCACACTCGGGCCGGTGCTGCTCTGGTACGACCGCGACTACCTCGGTATGACGCTGCACGAACTGCATGCCGCCAACCACCACCTCGTGCACTTCCTCCAGCACGACCGGATCACGATGGCCGGCACGATGGTGGCGATCGGCGCCCTCTACACCGGCCTCGCCGTGGGCGGGATCAGACGCGGCTGGCCCTGGGCCCGCGAGACGTATCTGCTCTCGGGGGCGATCGGCTTCCCCACCTTGTTCTACTTCCTGGCCACCGGCTTCGTCGAACCGCTGCACACAGCCACCACCGTCGTGCTGTTCCCGATGTTCGTGGCCGCGGTCCGTCGGGCCCCGCACGCCCCGCGGTGGCGCCTGGCGCCCGAAGGGCCGGAGCCGGAGCGCCGGCGGGCGCTCGTCGGCCAACTGATGCTGATCGTCACGGGAGCGGGGCTGTTCGTCGGCGGAGCGGTGATCTCGGTGGTCGGTCTGACCGGCGTCTTCGTGCCGACCGACCTGGCCTTCCTGGGCACCGGCACGCAGACGCTGGAAGCCGTGAATCCCCGGCTCGTGTCCTTCGTCGCGCACGACCGCGCAGGGTTCGGCGGCGCCCTGATGGCCGCCGCGGTGGCGATCATTCTGCTCAGCGCGTGGGGCTGGCGGCGGGGTGAGGCCTGGGTGTTCTGGACCCTGGCCGCGGCGGCGGCCGCCGGCTTCCTGCCGGCTGTCGTGGTGCACGCGGCGATCCACTACACGGACTTCATCCACCTCGCGCCGGTCTACTTCGGCATCGCCATGACCGGCACCGGCCTGCTGCTTGCGCGTCCGTACCTCTGCGCCGAGGCGTCGGCGAGGCCGATGGGCTGACGGGCCGCCCCGGCGAGCGCACCACCGTGAGCGCATGGACGACTGGGATACCCCGGTCCACCGAGCCGGCAGCTGTACGCGGTGGGCCGTCCGGGCCCCGGCGAAGGCCCGATCGTGCTTGAGGCTGATGCGGACCAGGTGGCTGGGTGGGCACGAGGGCTGGGACGGGGCGGTCCGCGGTGGGTGGGGTCTCTCTCGTGGGCCGGAACAGGTCGTGTGGGAGCGGGCTCAGGGTTCGATGACGAGGTGTTCGATGAGGTCGTCGCGCAGCGTGAATCGATAGCGGAGATCGATGGTGCCGCCGGGGAAGTTGCCTTCGAGGTGGTGTGTGGCGATGTAGTGGGCCGTGTTGGTCTGCTGAGCGTTCGTGAGGTGGATGGTGTAGGTGAACTCGGTGGCGGATCGGTCCAGCCACTGCTCAATCGCGGCGCTGCCCTGGTAGGTGTTGCCGTCGTCGATCACTGCGGCGTCATCGGTGAACGTCGTGACCGCGGTGGCGGTGTCGTGGGCGCGGTGCGCAGTGAGGTAGCGGGTGATCACCTCGGGCAGGTCGTCCGGGGTAATGGTCCGGGGCTGGTTGTCGTGCATGACGCTCCTGATGGCGGTGGCGGGTTCAGACGGTGGGGGTGGTGCCGCCGTCGATGACGTGTTCGGCGCCGACGATGGCCGAGGCACGGTCGGAAACGAGGAAGGCGACGAGCTCGGCGACCTCCTCGGGCCGGTTGGGACGGCCGAGCGGGATGCCTCCCAGGGAGTCCATGAGCCGACCCAGCGCCGCTTCCTGGCTGATGTCGGCGTCGTGGGCGATCCGGGCGACGAGGTTGTCGGCGGCCGAGGTCTGGACGAAGCCGGGCGAGACGGCGTTGACGCGGACGCCGTGCGGGGCGACCTGGTTGGCCAGGCCCTTGCTGTAGGTGGTCAGGGCGGCCTTGGCGGCGGCGTAGGCCAGGGTGCCGTTCCACAGCGGCATGCGGCGCTGGATCGAGGTGACGTGCACGACCGCGCCCTTGCCCGTGGCGATCATGTGCGGTAGTAGTGCGCGGTCCAGGCGGACGGCGGCCAGCAGGTTCGTGTTCAGCTCCCTTGCCCAGTCCTCGTCGCCGAGCGCGGCGAATCCTCCTGCCGGTGCCTCGGAGCCGCCGAGGGTGTTGACCAGGATGTCGACGCCTCCCACGCGGGCGTCCACCTCGGAGGCGACGTGGGCGGCGCCCTGGGCGGTGGACAGGTCGGCCGTGATGAACGTCTTCTCCTCGATGTCGTCGGGGCGGCTGCGGGCGGTGACCAGCACGGTCGCGCCGGCCTCGGCGAGCCGTCGGGCGATCGCGGCTCCGGTGCCCTTGGTGCCGCCGGTGACCAGAGCGCGACGGCCTTCGAGGGATTCGCTGACGGATGTGGTCACGGTGTGCTCCGTTCCCGGGCGCGGGTACGAGGCGCCGCTCCCGTCTCGACTGCTAAAATAGAAGCTACTAACTTCGATTTTAGCAGTAACTGAGGGGATGGTCGCCGTGGCAAGCCGGATCAGGCTGGAGGACCGGGAGTGCCCGCTGTCCACGACGGTGGAACACGTCGGCGAGTGGTGGACACTGCTGATCCTCCACGACGCCTTCGACGGCTACACCCGCTTCGACCGGTTCCAGGAGAGCCTGGGCATCTCCTCCAGCATGCTCACCACCCGGCTGAAGACCCTGGTCGCGGACGGTCTGCTGGAGCGCCGGCCCTACCGGACCAGCCCCGTCCGGCACGAGTACGTCCTCACCGAACTCGGGCGCTCCCTGCGCCCGGTGATCGTCGCCCTGGCCGCGTGGGGCAACTCCCGCCTCACGCCGACGGAGCGCAGCATGATCCTCGTCGACGCGCACAGCGGCGAGGAAGTCGAGCCCGTCGTCGTCGACGCCAGAACCGGCCGCCGACTCGACGACAGCGCCGCCTACGTCTTCACCGCGGGCCCCGCAGCCAGCGACGCGATGCGCAGCCGCTACGCGGCACGGCCGGCCATCCCCGCGGAAGAGGCGTAAGCCTGCCCGGAAGAGCCTCTTACGGCCTTGAGCAGGTCCGGGAGCACGGGCCGTACGTGTCGCAGCTCCATCACGCTGAGTGAGCCGTCAGGGGCGGTCGATCGAGGTCTGGGATGATCGCGCGGTGAGTGATGCAAGGCTGCCGGCTGCTGAGGCCGTTGAGTCACACGTCCGGGCGTTCTTCGAAGGGCACTCCGTGGAGGTCATCGACTGCGACCTCGGGCCGGAACGGCGAGAGGCGGTGCCCGGTCTGCGAGTTCTCGTTGTGGCGCCCGGCCCCCGCAGCGGCGGCTGGGCCTACGTGACCGCAGGGTGTTGGGCCGCGATGGAGAACGACGGTCATGGACTTGAGTTCGTCATGACCGCCCACGTCCGCGACCAGCGGTTCATCGACCTCATGGCGATGATCGCCTACTACCACTGTGGAGGACATCGGCTTGACCTGGAGCACAGCATGCCGATCGGCGAACCGTGGGTGCCGGGTTCGGCCTGCGACCACCTGTTGATCAGCCTGCCCTACCTCCACGGACCCGACCTTGAACACTGTCCGCTTCCACGGGGACACGCCCGCATCCTGTGGACACTGCCCGTGACGACCGCCGAGATCGAATTCCGCAGGCGTCACGGGCACGAGGCGTTGGAGCAACTCTTCGACGAGAGAGAGATCATCCCCACCGATCCCTTCAGGGCATCGGTCGCCTGAGTTCCCGGCCTCCGGCGGTCACCTCTCGGTCCGGACCGGCGCCTGCCCCACCTGTCATCGCGACATACCGAAGTCCGCACCAACGTGACCACGCCCTCCCTGCTAGAGGCTTTGTTCGGCCCAGATGGTCTTGCCGGTGGGGGCGTGCCGGGTGCCCCAGCGTTGGGCGAGTTGGGCGACGAGCAGCAGGCCGCGTCCGCCCTCGTCGAAGGTGCGGGCGCGACGCATGTGGGGCGTGGTGCTGCTGGAGTCGGAAACTTCGCAGATGAGGGTGCTGTTTTCGTGGATGAGGCGTAGCTGGATGGGTGGTCGGCCGTAGCGGATGGCGTTGGTGACCAGCTCGCTGACCATCAGTTCGGTGACGAATACGGCGTCGTCGAGTCCCCAGGTGGTGAGTTGATCGGTGGCGTACTGGCGGGCCTGGGCGACGATCGCGGGGTCGGAGGCCAGGTCCCAGGCGACGACCCGGTCGGCGTGCAGGACCAGGGTGCGGGCGATGAGCAGAGCGACGTCGTCGTCGGGGCGGTGGGTGAGCAGGGCCGTGAGAACCCGGTCGCAGACGGTGTCCAGGGCCTGGGCGGGGCGGGCGAGCGCGGCGAACATCTTGTCGAAGGCGTCGTCGATGTCGCGCTCGCGGGGTTGGAGCAGGCCGTCGGTGTAGAGGGCGAGGAGGCTGCCCTCGGGCAGTTCGGTCTCGATGGTTTCGAAGGGCAGGCCGCCCAGGCCCAGCGGCGGGCCGGCCGGCACATCCAGCAGATACACATCGCCGTCCGGGCTGACCACGGCGGGCGGGGGATGACCGGCCCGGGCCAGCGTGCAGTGGCGGGTGACCGGATCGTAGACCGCGTACAGGCACGTGGTGCCGATCCCCCCGGCAACCTCGGCACCGCCTTCCGCATCGCCCTCGTCCGCGGAGAGATGTATGACCAGATCGTCGAGGTGGGTCAGCAGCTCGTCGGGCGGCAGGTCCACATCGGCCAGGGTGCGCACCGCAGTGCGCAGCCGGCCCATGGTCGCAGAGGCACGGATGCCGTGGCCGACCACATCGCCCACCACCAGGGCCACCCGCGCCCCGGACAGCGGGATCACATCGAACCAGTCGCCGCCCACACCCGCCCCGCTCCCGGCGGGCAGATAGCGGGAGGCGATCTCCAGCCCCGCCTGATCGGGCAGTGTCTGCGGGAGCAGACTGCGCTGCAAGGTCATCGTGCTGGTGCGCTCCCGGGTGAAGCGGCGGGCGTTGTGGATGCTGACAGCCGCCCTGGCCGCAAGCTCCTCGGCCAGGGCCAGATCATCCGGACCGAACGGCTCCGGACGCTGGTGACGACCGAAGAGAGCCACACCAAGAGTGACTCCACGAGCACGCACCGGCACCACCATCACCGAGTGCGCCCCCTCCTCGCGGATCCAGGCGGCCCCCGGATCGTTCGCCACCCACTGGACAAGCGCCGGATCGGCCACCGCGTACACCGCGCCACGACCCGCGACCAGACACTCCGCCGCAGGCGAAAGCGCCGGATAGACCATCCCCTCCCCCACCTTGACCGGAGACTCCCGGCGCCCCTCGATCACCGACCGCGCAGCGAGGCGGCTCACGCGCACGGGCTGCCCGGCCGGCACGGCCGCCGGCATCTCGTCACCGTGCCGGGGAGAATCAAGGAGGTCGACAGCCACGAAGTCCGCAAAGCCAGGGACAGCAACGCCGGCCAGCTCCTGCGCCGTACCCGCGACATCCAAACTGGAACCGATCCGCGCGCCCGCGTTATTCAGCAACAGCATCCGCTGCTGGGCAAAATCCTCCCCCGGCCCGCGGTGCGCCGCCACGTACACCGCACACACCCGGCCGTCCGCATCCCGCAACGGAGCAAGCGAAGCCGACCAGCCACCCTCCGGGCTCACACCCGTGGGGCCGATGAAGGCCTTCACCTGCTGCGGCTCACCGGTCTCCGACGCCAGGCGCATCGCCCCCTCGGCCTCCACACTCACCGGATACGGCGCGATCTCCGGCAACCGCAGCCCGCGCATCTCGGCCTCCGCGAAGGACAGCACCCGCTCCATAGCGGCATTCGCCCGCACCAGCCGGAGATCTGCGTCGAACACCGCCCCGGCACAGGGGGACTGCACGAACACCCAATCCCCCAGCGCCCCGCCCGCGGGCGTCACCGGCCCGCCCGCCACCGCGGACACCACCAGCCACTCCACGCCCCCGCCGCCACCCGCCGCCCGCTGGTGCGCCAGCACTCCCACCTCCAGCCGCCGGCCGTCCTGGTGCCGTAGCGCCACCCTGCCGCCCCACCGCCCCCGCCCGGTCGCCGCCCGCCACGCCCTTTCACCCTCATCGCCGGCGTCGTCGGCGAGCAGGTGGGCGGCCGGGCGCCCAACGACCCCGGAGGACGCGTAGCCGAGCAGCCGTGTGGCGCCCTCGCTCCACCCCGTCACGATGCCCTGCCCGCTGATCGTGGCCGTGGCCGTGTACGCCGACTCGAGCGCGGCCTCCGCCTCGCCTCGCCGCTCACCAGAAGGGGTGGGAATCCGCTCCATCACCACTCATCTCACCCTCGCCTAAGCCCGCACGACCAACGAACCAGCCCAGCCACCCCACTGACAAGCATGATCCTGCAGGGCATCCAGCACCAACGCAGCGCTGCCGCGAGGACCCCGGCCCGGCCCCGGACCGCCGCCCATGCCGGCCCATGCAGGACGAGGCGGCAGACGAGTCGGCCCCCTGCACCCGGCCCAACCGTCAATGGACGTCGCCTGCAACCCGCTGACCTGGGCGGATAAAGAAAACTTCAGAAGATGTGCCACGTCGTGGAACCGGACCCCAGCCTTCCCGCGTGATGGACGGCAAATAACCCAATTTCGTCAATTACGCCGCATATGCACTGCTTCCGGGAGTGTGAGCAGCGATGCCCGAGCCGATCAGGCGGAGGAGGTCCGATGAGTCCCACGCCCACGCCGTACGCCGAAGCCCCCGCCCCCGCACCCGCACCCGCACCCGCACAGCTCGCGCTGGCCCCGCGCGAACAGGAGACACTGCGGCACATCGCCGCCGGACACACCTACCTGCAAACGGCCCGCCACATGGGGCTCTCCAAGCACACCGTCGACGCCTACCTCCGCCGCATCCGGGCCAAGCTCGGCACCCACAGCACCGCGGAACTCACCCGCCTCGCCGTCACCCTCGGCCTCTGACACCCGGCCACCCGAGACCTGCGGCGGCCCGGGCGCGGCCTCCCCTCCCCCTGATCGCCGCGACAGCCGTCGCGGCCCGCATCAACAAGAAGAGGCACATCGTCACCAGCATCGCCGTTCCGTGATCGACGGCATCGCTGTGGGCGAGGGGGCAGGCGGGGCGCTGCCCGCATCCGCGTTTCGGGAATATGTCCCGTGTCGCAGGAGGCGTTGGGCACGTCCCGTGAGCGGGGTGCAACTCGCCTCTTACGGAGGGGAAATGGCGTACTGACGGCCAGTCTCTAACGTCGTGCTCCGTGACCGAGAAGGGGCATGTGAAGCCCAGCGAACCCAAACACACCAACCGAACCGAACCCACCGAAGCCACCAGAGTGACCGAACCGGCCGCATTGTCCTCACCGGCCTTCCCCCAACGCCTGGCCCGCCTGACCCCGGGCTGGCGCACCATCCGCGGGCGGGTCGCGGTCGTGCTGGCCGTACCGACGTGTCTGCTGCTCGTGCTCACCGGGCTCGCGGTCGCGGACCGGGGCACCGACTGGGCCGCGGCCCGGGAGACCAGGGACCGGGTCGACGTGGTCCTCGGCGTACAGGCCCTGGTGCACGAGCTCCAGCGCGAACGGGGCCTCACCAACGGGCTCTTAGGCGGAGCCGACGAGTACCGGGACGATCTCGCCGCACAGCGGGAGCGTTCCGACTCCGCGCGTGCCGGCCTCACGGCCGTAC
>NZ_JBSGZO010000285.1:0-11131 GCF_053611045.1 Streptomyces sp. NPDC054841
CGCGGCCTCCAAGCCGACACGTCGAAGGCCCCGCACCATGGTGCGGGGCCCTCGACGATACGCGCGGTCCTGACGGGATTTGAACCCGCGGCCTCCACCTTGACAGGGTGGCGAGCACTCCAAACTGCTCCACAGGACCAGGTTTCGCAGCTCCGTACTGCCTGGGCTGCGAGAGAGACTGTACAGCAGGTCAGCGGGTCCGGTCGAACTCACTCAAGGCTACGGTCGCGTCACGGCGCTGCCGCGTCGATCGCCTTGATGATGCGCTTGTCGGAGACGGGCTGCGACGTCCCCAGGGCGTGGGCGAAGTAGCTGACGCGCAGCTCCTCGATCATCCAGCGGATGTCCAGCACCTCCTGCGGCACCGGCCGCCCCTTGGGCATCTGCTCCAGCAGCCAGGCGTACTCGTCCTGCATCTCGTGGACCTTCTCCATGCGGGTCGTGTCGCGCTGGACGCCCGTCGGCATCTGCTGGAGCCGGCGGTCCACCGCGACCAGATAGCGCATCAGGTCGGGCAGTCGCCGCAGGCCCGTCTTCGTCACGAAGCCGGCCGGCACGAGGGCCGCGAGCTGCTCCCGTACGTCCTGGACATTGTTGACCAGGGCCAGGCTGTTCGTGGCCTTCAGGCGGCGCTCACAGGCCTGCCAGGCGGCCAGGATCTGCTGGACCTGGTCCACCGTCCGCACGGTCGCGTCCACAAGGTCCGCGCGGACCTTGTCGTACAGCTTCCGGAACGATTCCTCATCCCAGGCGGGACCGCCGTGGTCGGCGATCAGCTTGTCCGCCGCGGCCGTCGCGCAGTCGTCGAAGAGCGCCTGGATCGAGCCGTGGGGATTGCGGGAGAGGGCGAGCTTCTGCTGGTTCGTCAGCCGCTCGGAGGCGAACTTCGCGGGATTCACCGGGATGTTCAGCATGATCAGCCGACGGGTGCCCTGCCACATCGCCAGGGTCTGCTCGGCCTCGGTGTCGAAGAGACGCACGGAGACTGTGCCCGCTGCGGCTCCCTCGGCGTCCACGAGGGCCGGGAAGGCCTTGACCGGCTGGCCGGCCCTGCGGGTCTCGAAGACACGGGAGAGCGCGCCGATCGTCCAGTCCGTCAGGCCCGTCCGCTCGATCGCGTCGCCGCCCGCGCGCTCGGCGGTGGCCGCGGCGGCCTTGGAGAGGGCCTGGCGGGCCTTGGGCTTCAGGGCGAGCCTGAGGGTCTCCAGATCCTCGTCCTCGGCGAGCTTGCGGCGCCGCTCGTCAACGATCCGGAACGTGATCTTCAGGTGGTCCGGGACCCTGGCGAGATCGAAGTCGTCGCCCGTGACCGGCACACCGACCATGCGCTGCAGCTCACGCGCCAGCGTGACCGGGAGCGGCTCCTGCAGCGGCACGGCGCGCTCCAGGAAGGCCTTCGCGTAGTTCGGCGCGGGCACGTAATGGCGGCGGATCGGCTTCGGCAGGGAACGGATCAGCTCCGTGACGACCTCTTCGCGCAGACCGGGGATCTGCCAGTCGAAGCCCTCGTCCGTGACCTGGTTGAGCACCTGGAGCGGGATGTGGACGGTGACGCCGTCGGCGTCCGCGCCCGGCTCGAACTGGTAGGTGACGCGGAAGGTGAGCCGCCCCTGCCGCCACGAGTCCGGGTAGTCGTCCTTCGTGACCGCCCCGGCCTTCTCGTTGATGAGCATCTCACGCTCGAAGTCGAGGAGGTCGGGCTGCTCACGGCGCTTGTGCTTCCACCAGGAGTCGAAGTGCGCGCCGGACACCACATGATCGGGCACCCGCTGGTCGTAGAAGTCGAAGAGCGTCTCGTCGTCCACGAGGATGTCGCGGCGGCGGGCGCGGTGCTCCAACTCCTCGACCTCGGTCAGGAGTTTGCGGTTGTCGGCGAAGAACTTGTGGTGCGTACGCCAGTCGCCCTCGACGAGCGCGTTGCGGATGAACAGCTCGCGGCTCGCCTCCGGATCGATCCGCCCGTAGTTCACCTTGCGCTGGGCGACGATCGGGACGCCGTACAGCGTGACCTTCTCGTAGGCCATGACCGCCGCCTGGTCCTTCTCCCAGTGCGGCTCGCTGTAGGTGCGCTTGATCAGATGCTGGGCGAGCGGCTCGATCCACTCGGGCTCGATCTTCGCGTTGACCCGGGCCCAGAGGCGGGACGTCTCCACCAGCTCGGCGGACATGATGAACCGCGGGGGCTTCTTGAAGAGGGCGGATCCGGGGAAGACGGCGAACTTGGCGCTGCGGGCGCCCAGGTACTCGTTCTTCGAGCCGTCCTTGATGTCCTTCATCCCGATGTGGGAGAGGAGGCCGGCGAGAAGCGAGACGTGGACGGACTGCTCGGGCGCGTCGTCCTCGTTGAGATGGATGCCCATCTGCTTGGCGACCGTACGCAGCTGCGAGTAGATGTCCTGCCACTCGCGGATGCGCAGGTAGTTCAGGTACTCCTGCTTGCACATCCGGCGGAAGCTGGAGGAGCCGCGCTCCTTCTGCTGCTCGCGGATGTACCGCCAGAGGTTGAGGAAGGCGAGGAAGTCGCTCGTCTCGTCCTTGAACCGGGCGTGCTGCTGGTCGGCCTGCGCCTGCTTGTCGGCGGGCCGCTCGCGCGGGTCCTGGATGGAGAGCGCGGCCGCGATGACCATGACTTCGCGGACACAGCCGTTCTTGTCGGCCTCGATGACCATCCGGGCCAGACGCGGGTCGACGGGCAGCTGCGCGAGCTTGCGGCCCATCTGCGTCAGCCGCTTCTTCGGATCCTTCTGTGCGGGGTCCAGCGCGTGCAGCTCCTGCAGGAGCTGCACACCGTCGCGGATGTTGCGGTGGTCCGGCGGGTCGATGAAGGGGAACTTCTCGATGTCGCCGAGGCCGGCGGCGGTCATCTGGAGGATGACGGACGCCAGGTTCGTACGGAGGATCTCCGCGTCCGTGAACTCCGGGCGGGACAGGAAGTCGTCCTCGGAGTAGAGCCGGATGCAGATGCCGTCGGACGTACGGCCGCAGCGGCCCTTGCGCTGGTTGGCGCTGGCCTGGCTGATGGCCTCGATGGGCAGCCGCTGCACCTTGGTGCGGTGGCTGTAGCGGGAGATACGGGCGGTGCCGGGGTCGATGACGTACTTGATGCCGGGGACGGTCAGCGACGTCTCGGCGACGTTCGTCGCGAGGACGATACGGCGGCCGGTGTGCGACTGGAACACGCGGTGCTGCTCGGCGTGCGAGAGCCGGGCGTAGAGGGGGAGGACCTCGGTGTTGCGGAGGTTCTTCTTGTTGAGCGCGTCCGCGGTGTCGCGGATCTCGCGCTCGCCGGAGAGGAAGACCAGAACGTCGCCGGGGCCCTCGGACCGGAGCTCGTCGACGGCGTCGCAGATCGCGGTGATCTGGTCGCGGTCGGACTCGTCGCTGTCGTCTTCCAGGAGGGGCCGGTAGCGGACCTCGACGGGATACGTACGCCCGCTGACCTCGACGATCGGCGCGTCGCCGAAGTGGCGGGAGAAGCGCTCCGGATCGATCGTCGCGGAGGTGATGACGATCTTGAGGTCGGGCCGCTTCGGGAGCAGCTGGGCCAGATAGCCGAGCAGGAAGTCGATGTTGAGGGACCGCTCGTGGGCCTCGTCGATGATGATCGTGTCGTACGCGCGCAGCTCGCGGTCCGTCTGGATCTCCGCGAGCAGGATGCCGTCCGTCATGAGCTTGACGAAGGTCTCGTCCTGGTTCACCTGGTCGGTGAAGCGGACCTTCCAGCCGACCGCCTCGCCGAGCGGCGTGCGCAGCTCCTCGGCGACCCGCTCCGCGACCGTGCGCGCGGCGATCCTGCGCGGCTGGGTGTGCCCGATCATGCCGCGTACGCCCCGGCCGAGCTCCAGGCAGATCTTGGGGATCTGTGTCGTCTTGCCGGAGCCGGTCTCGCCCGCGACGATCACGACCTGGTGGTCCCGTATCGCCTCCAGGATGTCGTTCTTCTTCTGACTGACCGGGAGCTGCTCGGGGTACGTGACCTCGGGCACCAGTGCCGCGCGCTCGGCGATACGGGCTGCGGCCTTCGTGGCCTCGGCAGCGATCTCGTCCAGCACGGTCTGCCGGGCCTCGGGCTTACGGATGCGGCGGGTGCCTTCGAGGCGCCGCCCGAGTCGGTGCGCGTCGCGCAGCGAGATCTCGGCCAGCTGCTTCTGGAGATCGGCGAAGGAAGTAGACATACGGAACCCAGGATCGCACCCGCGCGAGCGGAGTGGCGAACCCATTTACGGAGCGGGTCGCTCCGCGGCGGTGGGCCTCGGGGGCGACGAGTGGGTGGCCCGTACGATGGCGAGCGCGTCGACGACCAGGAGGATCCCCGCTCATGCCCACTGCAGGCAGCCCGTGGCGCCGCGCTTTCGCGGTCGTCGCAGCGCTGTCGGTGGTGCTGTGCGGGGTGCTTCTGGGTGCGGGGGCGACGAGCGGTCATGTCCAGGCCCCCACGTCCGTGGCCGATGCCCCGGTGTCCGTGGCCGACGCCTCCACGTCCGTGGCCGACGCCCCCAGGTCCACGGCCGACGCGCCCAGGTCCGCGACCGGTGCCCCCAGGCCCACGGTGGTGGCGGTTCCGGCCGGTGACGGGCAGGCGCCCGGCTGCGGCAGGGGCTCCCAGGACGACGGCGGGCTGAGCCCCGCCACGCCACCGCGGGGGTCGTCCTCGTACGAGCTGCTGCCTGCTCTGCAGACCGCCGCCCACGGCGCGGCCGGCTGCTGGGCCGTCGACGAAGCCGTGCTCGCCGTCGCGCCGGAGCGCGGGCCACCGCCCGTCGCCGCGCCGAGCCCGATGGATCTCTCCGTCCTGCGCGTGTAGGCGGCGCACAGCCGTGCCCGCCCACCCGTTCGCGTCCCGGAGAGAAACCACACAGCCATGCCCGCTTCCCGTAGCCGTACCCACACCCGAACCCGTACCGGCACCCGTACCCGCACTCGTAAGCCGTTGAAGCCGGTCGCGATCGGCGCCGGAGTCGTCGCCGCCGCGGTCGTGCTCGGTGTCGTCTCGTACACCGCCACCAGGCCGGACGAGTCCAGGAGCGGCGGCACGGTCGCCGAGGCCTCCACCGGCCCGGAAGGGGTCTACCCCGAGCTGGAAAAGCTCGCCCGGCGCGATGCCAGGGACCCCCTCGCGATGGGCCGCGCGGACGCGCCCGTCGTGCTGGTCGAGTACGCCGACTTCAAGTGCGGCTACTGCGGGAAGTTCGCCCGCGACACCGAGCCCGCGCTGGTGAAGCAGTACGTCGACAAGGGCACCCTGCGTATCGAATGGCGCAACTTCCCGATCTTCGGCGAGGAGTCGGAGGCCGCGGCGCGCGCCGCGTGGGCCGCCGGGCAGCAGGGCCGCTTCTGGCAGTTCCACGAGTCCGCGTACGCCGAGGGCGCGAAGGAGAAGGGCTTCGGCGGGCAGCGGTTGAAGGAGCTCGCCCAGCAGGCCGGCGTGCGGGACCTGGCCCGCTTCACGCGCGACGCGGACAGCGAGGCGGCGCGGCGGGCGGTGGCGAAGGACCAGGAGGAGGGGTACGGACTGGGTGCGACGTCCACGCCCTCGTTCCTGATCAACGGCCGCCCGATCGCGGGCGCCCAGCCGCCGGAGACCTTCACCGACGCGATCGAGGCGGCGCTGAAGGCTGCCGGGACGGCTGCGGGCCCGCAGGCGAGTGCGCCCGCGGGCACGGAGGCGGGGAAGGACGCCGGCGACGACGCGGGGGAGGACACCGGCAACGATGCCGGGAAGACCGTTGGCCCGGACGCTGGGCAGACCCGCCGGCCGGACGCCGGGAAGAACGTTGGCCCGGATGCCGGGAAGGCCGGAGCCGAGTGACCGACATCGGATACCTCGCCGCCTTCCTGGGCGGTCTGCTCGCCCTGCTCAGTCCGTGCAGCGCCCTCCTCCTCCCGGCGTTCTTCGCGTACTCCATCGACACCGCGACCAGGCTCGTGGCCCGTACCGGCATCTTCTACGCGGGCCTGGCGACGACCCTGGTCCCGCTGGGGGCGGCCGGCTCGTTCGCCGGGCGGCTCTTCTACGGCCACCGCGATCTGCTGGTCACCGCCGGCGGCTGGCTGATCATCGCGCTCGGCGTCGCCCAGATCGTGGGCCTGGGCTTCGCCTCCCGCCGCCTCGCCCGGCTCAGCGGCCGCATCCGTCCCTCGACCGCGGTCTCCGTGTACGCGCTGGGCATGGTCTACGGACTGGCCGGCTTCTGCGCGGGCCCGATCCTCGGCAGCGTCCTCACGGTGGCGGCTCTCAGCGGCAGCCCCGCCTACGGAGGTCTCCTCCTCGCCGTCTACGCCCTCGGCATGGCCGTGCCGCTCTTCGTCCTCGCCCTGCTCTGGGAGCGCTACGAGCTGGGCACGCGGAAGTGGCTGCGCGGCCGCACCCTCCGCATCGCGGGGCGCTTCGAACTGCACACGACGTCCGTCCTGTCCGGCCTGTTCTTCATCGCTCTGGGCGCGCTCTTCCTCGCCTTCGACGGGACGACGGCCCTGCCCGGCATCCTGTCGGTCGACGACTCCTTCGCCGTGGAGCAGTGGGCGTCCGCCGCGGGCCGCGCGATCCCGGACTGGGCCCTGCTGACCCTGGTGGTGGCGATCGCGGCGATCGTCCTCGCGGTGCGGAGCCGGCGGCGGCGAGAACGGGTGTGACGACACGCTGTACGAGACAGGGCCCCGTCCGGCTGGACGGGGCCCTGGCCCGGTCAGGCTGAGCGAACACCGCGTCGCCCTCCGCCCCCGCCCGGGAGCACTCCCCGGAACACGACGTCGGCGCCGGGCCGCCGGCGTCAGGGTTCGGTCGCCGTCGGTGACGCCCGGTGAGGAACAGCCTCGATCGGATCACCCGGATGGCGGTTGCGGAGCGCGCTTGTGGGTGCGCTTGAACACGCAGCGTGCTCCGATCGGACCTGCGGGGGCCCTGTTCTGTTCGCCGGAAAGGCTGGAATCTCATGTCAATGTCGACCGACCGCATGGCGGCGCTCTCGGAGAAGGCACGCGAAGCGCAGGAGAAGGTGCAGCACGCGATCTCCGAGAACAGGAAACAACTGTCGGACTCGGTCACCAAGGCCAAGCAGGACTCGATACAGAGGGCGGACAAGGTCCAGCGCGAGGTGGCGGCGAAGAAGGCCGAGGCCTCCGCCTCGCTGGCGGATGTGGGCGCCAAGTGGCAGGAGCACGTCCACGCCGTGGAGTCCCGCATCGAGGACCGGAAGGCAGAACGCGACATGAAGCGTGCCGACCGTGCGGCGGACGATGCGGAGTCCTACGCGGTGGACGCGATCAGCTTCGCCGCCGCCGCGATCGAGGAGGCCGAGTACGCCACGCTCGACGCGGTGCTGGCCCGTTCGGATGCCGACGCCAAACACACGAAGTGATCCGGAACATCAAGACACCCCCTCCGAGAACCCTCGGAGGGGGTGCTTTCCCTTTTCAGGGGCGGTGGCTGGGGCCGGGGTCGAACCGGCGACCTTCCGCTTTTCAGGCGGACGCTCGTACCAACTGAGCTACCCAGCCACGCGATCTGCGAGAGATCGCAGCGGTCCTGACGGGATTTGAACCCGCGGCCTCCACCTTGACAGGGTGGCGAGCACTCCAAACTGCTCCACAGGACCAAGCTTGTGCGGGACTAGTCTCGCACATGATGTTGCGTGCCCCCAACGGGATTCGAACCCGTGCTACCGCCTTGAAAGGGCGGCGTCCTGGGCCACTAGACGATGAGGGCTGATTACACCGGTACTGCTGCTTCTTTGTGCGTCCCCCGGGGGACGTGAGAAGCATGTGACTCCGCTTTCCCCCGAGGGGTTCCGCTTCTCCTTGACCCCTCGCGGGGTTCGGGACGGTCAAGCCCTGACCGTTGCCCTTGGGCACGACGAGACTGTACTACGGCATTTGGACGTCGGCCAAACCGAATGGATGTGGGGGCGCCGGGGACGGGGATTCCGGCAGTACGTCGGTGGCCAGATGGCGGCTGACCTCGGCTGTCGTGAGGCCCAGGCCGCCCAGGGTGATCTCGTCCCAGGCCTGCAGGGTGCGGGAGGTCCGGTCGAGGTAGAGGACGGAGGCGCGGACCTTCTCCGGCTCCTCGTTCTGGACCGCGCGCAGGCCGCCGCCGCCCGTGGAGCCCTCGATCTTGAGGCGGGTGCCGAGCGGGAGAAGCTCGGTCTCGCGGTGGTGGACGTGGCCCGCGAGGGCGAGCGGGACCTCGCCGTCGGTCTCGCGGGCCGCGACGGGGTTGTGGGCGACCGCGATGTCGACGGGGGTGCCGGCGCGGCGCTGGTCGCGGAGGGCGGAGGCGAAGCGGATGCCGGCCATGCGTTCGGCGGGGTCTCCCTCGGCCACCGTGGAGCGGTCCGGGGTGAACTGGGGGTCACCGGTCCCGGCCACGCGCAGGCCCGCGACCGTGACCGCCCGGCCCTCGTCGAGGACGTGGACGTGCTTGAGGCGCTGGAGATAGCGCTGGGTGACGATCGAGTCATGGTTGCCGCGGACCCAGATGTAGGGCGCGCCGAGGTCCGGGATCGGGTCGAGGAAGGCGTTCTCGGCGGCGGTGCCGTGGTCCATCGTGTCGCCCGAGTCGATGATGAGGTCGATCTCGTACTGCTCCACCAGCGAGCCGATGATGTGCCACGCGGCCGGGTTGAGATGGATGTCGGAGACGTGCAGGACGCGCATGGTGCCGGGGTCCGGCTGGTAGACGGGGAGCGTGGAGGTCGCCTCGTACAGCTTGGTGACGTTGGTGACCAGGCGCGCCAACTCCTTCTGGTAGACGTCGAATTCGGTGACGATCGAGCGGGCGTTGCCGACGACCGAGGGGGCGCTGCTGAGGAGGCCGGAGAATTTCGGTTCGAGGACGGACTTCGGATTCCAGGTGGCGTACGCGCTGATGCCGGAGGCCGCCAGGAGCGCGAGCGCCAGGCCGCCGGCGGCGAGGGCGCGGCGCGGGCGGCGGTAGACCGCGAGGCCGAGGGCGGTGGCCCCGGAGACGACGGCGACACAGGAGCGAACGGCCAGGTCGCGGGTGCCGTCCGTGACGTCCTGGGTGATCTCCTCCTGCAGGCCGGCGAGGCGCTCGGGGTGCTCGACGAGGGCCTGCGAGCGGACCGGGTCGAGCCGGTCGACGTCGACGTCGAGGCGGATGGGGGCGACGTGGGAGTCCAGCTCGAGGGCGCCGAGCGGGGAGACATTGATCTTCGTGCCGCCGGACAGCGACGGGCGCAGCGTCATGCTCGTGTCCATCGGCCCCACCGGCGTACGGACACTGCCGACGATCAGCAGACCCAGCCAGGCCCCCAACAGCACGACGGCGACCAGCCCGAGCGCACGGGTGAAGGGATGCGGCATGTGGACGAGGGTGCTGGTGGGGCTTGTGCGGTGCGAGTGGTAGCGGCGCGGGAGACCGGTCAGGGTGGCACGGAGCCGTTCACGAGCGCGGACCATTGGTCGCGTATGCCCATGTACGGGCTCGGCCATGCCCGCGCCCGGGGGCGCGTGTGCGTGACAATGGCCAGGTGCTGGAGATGACGCGCGAGGAGTTCGAGGAACTGGTCGCCGAGGCGCTGGACAGGATCCCGCCGGAGCTGACGCGGCTGATGGACAACGTCGCGGTGTTCGTCGAGGACGAACCGCCCGCCGACGATCCCGAGCTGCTCGGGCTCTACGAGGGGACCCCGCTGACCGACCGCGGTGAGTGGTACGCGGGCGTGCTGCCGGACCGGATCACGATCTACCGGGGTCCGACCCTCCGGATCTGCGAGACCCACGAGGACGTGGTCGAGGAGACCGAGATCACCGTGGTGCACGAGATCGCCCATCACTTCGGGATCGACGACGAGCGGCTGCACGCCCTGGGGTACGGATGAGCCGGCACCCCCGTCCCCCCTCCTCTCGCGGTCCGTGTCCGGAGGCGATCGATCCGGATGTCGACCTCCATGTGCCCGCCCAGCGCGCGGAGATCGCGGGGGCCGGGAAGTGGAGGGTTCTCGCCGCGATTTCGGCGGGCGGGGCGATCGGGGCGTCCGCGCGGTACGGGGTGTCGCTGGCCTGGCCGTCGCACTGGGCGACGTTCGTCGTCAACGTCGTGGGGTCCGCGCTCATCGGCGTACTGATGGTGCTGGTGAGCGAGCGTGGTGTCGTCACGCGTCCGCTCGTACGGCCGTTCCTCGGGGTCGGGGTCCTGGGCGGCTTCACCACCTTCTCGACCTACGCCCTCGACTTCGCCGAGTTGCTGGAGCGTCAGCGGACGGGCACCGCCCTCGCGTACGCCGCCGCGACGCTCGTGGGGGCGCTGGGCGCGGTCTGGCTGGGGGCCTCGGTGACGCGCCGGGTGGTGACGCGCCGCATGGTGACGCACTGGGTGGTGGGCCCGTGAACTGGGTCCTGGTGATCGCGGGTGCGGCGGTGGGCGCCCCGCTGCGCTATCTGATGGACCGTGAGGTCCAGTTGCGGCACGACTCGGTGTTCCCGTGGGGCACGCTCGTGGTGAACGCCTCGGGGAGCTTCGTGCTGGGGGTGCTGGCCGGCGCTTCGGTCACGTCGGGAACGTACGCACTGCTCGGCACCGGCCTGTGCGGGGCCCTGACCACGTACTCGACCTTCTCGTACGAGACGCTCCGGCTGGCCGAGGGCGGCCGGACGTTCCTGGCGGCGGCGAATGTGGCCGCGTCGCTGCTGGCGGGACTGGGCGCGGTGGTGCTGGGGGCGGATCTGGCGGGAGGTCTGGCGCGATAGCGGCCCTGCGGTGGGCGTGTCCTGTGGCGGGCGTGTCCCTCTTGGGGCTAAGGGAGTTGGGCAGGGAAACCCGCGTCCCGTGCCCCGGAGGTCCCACCCGTGCGCCAGTTGACCGCCCCCGGCCGTTGTGCCGTATGGATCGCCACCGCCCTGGTGGCCGCGGCCTCCGCAGGCTGTATGAGCGTGAGCGACGACGGCGGCAGGCCGGCGCCCTCGAAGCCCCCGCATCCCCGTGGCGCCGCGGCCGAGCCGGACGGTGGGGGCGCGGCACCCGGCGGTGCCGGTGGGCACGGCCGTGCGGGCATGGGCGGGGCCTCGCCCTCCGGCTCGGCCGGGGCCGAGGGCGAAATCAAGGGCGCGGAGGTGAGCCCGGGCACGTCCGAGGCGCCGTCCGGCCTCCCTCCGAAGGGCGGCGCGGGCC
>NZ_JBSGZO010000286.1:0-11118 GCF_053611045.1 Streptomyces sp. NPDC054841
GAACGGTGGCAGGGCCTCGGCGGCGATCTGCGCGCGGCCGGCGCCGTAGACGGGCAGGCCGTGGTGGGAGTCGACGGCCACGTCGCCGTGGCCGGGGAAGTGCTTGGCGCAGGCGGCGACACCGCCCGACTGGAGGCCCCGGATCCAGGCGCCGGTGTGCCGCGACACCACCTCGGCGTCGACGCCGAAGGACCTGACCCCGATGATCGGGTTGTCCGGGTTGGAGTTGACGTCCGCGCTGGGCGCGTAGTCGAGGCTCACCCCGGCGGCGTGCAACTGGCGGCCCAGGTCGGCGGCGACGGCCTCGGTCAGCTCGGTGTCGTCGACCGTTCCGAGGGCGAAGTTGCCCGGCCGGGTGGAGCCGGTCGCGGACTCGATCCGGGTGACGTCCCCGGCCTCTTCGTCGATCGCGATGATCAACTCGGGGTTCTCCGCGCGTAGTCGGCCGGTCAGCCGGGCGACCTGTTCGGGCGTGACGATGTTGCGGGAGAACAGCACCACCGATGCCAGCCCGTCGGCGATCTCGCGCAGCACCCAGTCGGGCGCCTCGGTGCCCACGAACCCCGGCTGCAGGACGCAGCGCGCCAGCCGCCGCAACTCCTCGCTGTGCTTGCTGGAGACCATCGCGTGCGCCCTTCCGTTGGTACAGACCAATACGTTCCCGCTCAGGCTAGCCGCTCTTGTCAAGTGGGTCTGGATCGCGCCGACTTGGCGAGAACGTGCCCTCAACTGCGATGTTTGACAGGTCGAGTTGGTCTAGTCCAACTTAGTGATGCGCGAGTTCGAAGAGGGGCTGGTGTGGCCTGTGGTGCAGTGACCCTGCCGGGACGGCCGCCGCCCCTCACTCCGCACAGTTGGTGGCCCGGTTGGGGTCGCCGGTACTTGAGATCGAGGTGGGGAGCACCGTATGCCCACGACTGACCGTTATCTCCATCGAGCCCCTTCGAACATCCCCTACTTCAGCTCGGACGGCGAGACCTATCTCGCCCAGACACCCCTGCGGGACCTGAAGAAGACCCGCCCGCTGCGAGTCCTCTCCGAGGAGGACTTCGCCTCATGGCAGACCTACGGCTACGTCGTGGTGAAGCAGGCGATCCCCACCGCTCTGGCCCGGCAACTGCTCGACTTCGCCTGGGAGTTCCAGGGACTCGACCCCGAGCGGCCGGAGACCTGGTACGAGGACCGCGAGTACCGCTCCGACCTGGACCGGGAACTGCACATCTACGGCTTCGTCGAGGCCTATCACCACCAGCTCATCTGGGACAGCCGCCAGACGCAGCGGGTCTACGACGCGTTCGTCGACGTCTGGGACTGCGAAGAACTGTGGGTGACGCTCGACCGGCTCAACCTGAACCCGCCCAACATCAAGAACCGTGACCGGGCTCTGATCCCGCGCACGGAGCAGGGCTTCGACATCGAACTCCACTGGGACGTCGACACCACCCTCGGCGTACTGCCGCAGCGGGTCCAGGGGATCATCGCCCTGAACGACACCAGGCCGGAACTCGGCGGCTTCCAGTGCTGCCCAGAGCTGTTCAGGCAGTTCGACCGGTGGAAGGCGCTCCAGCCGGACGACCGCGACCCGATCCGGCCCAGGATCGACCGCGCGGAGTTCCCCGTGGTGCGACCGGAACTCGAGGCCGGTGACCTGCTGATCTTCAACGGCCTGCTCGCACATGGCGTGGCACCGAACACCTCCGACGGCGAAGTGCGCGCGGTCCAGTACCTGTCGATGATGCCGGCGCTGGAGTCCCACCGGACCATGCGACGCTCCCGGGCCGAGTCATGGCGCACGCTCGGCACGCCGGACTGGAACGCGACGCTGCTCGGCGATGCCACGCGACACGAGTCCCTGAGGTACGGGAGGGCCACTCTCGACGAACTCGGCGCCAAGCTGCTGGGCCTCGCGTCCTGGAGCGGAGCAGACCTCGACGAGGCGGAAGAGCCGGCCGGAGAAGAGACATGCGCCGAATTTGTCTGACCCTGCCGACCAACAGGCCCTGCACGGCGACCATCGCGGCCGTGGCCGAGGAAGCGGCTTACGCCGCCGAGCACTTCGACACCGAGGTGCACCTCCTGATCCTGGACTCCTGCGCCCCGCCTGCGTACACGGTGCACGCCGAGGCCGTGCGCCGGATACCCGGCGATCCACGGATCGTCGTACACCATCTCGACGAGGCGCGGCAGCGGGACTTCCTGCGGCGGGTGATCGACCGGGCCGGGGCGGTGAAGCCCGACCTCCTGATGGAGCTGATGCTCCCGGCCGGCGTGTCCTACGGCGCCTGCACCAACCGCGCCTTCCTCCTCGCCGCCGCGCTCGGCTGCGAGTCCGTCCACCGCAGGGACTCCGACAGCCGGTACCAGGTCGTGAACGGCCGGACCGCCTTCCCCGTCCATCACGAGCTGATGTCGCTCGGCCGGCAGGCGGCCGACGCCGCGCGCCACGTCACCGAGACCGCACTGGCCGCGGAGCACATGGACCGAAAGGTGGCGATGGTCGGCAGCTCCTTCGTCGGCGAACTGTCCGTGGACATCGGCGAGATACTCCGCATCGACCCCGACGTCTACCACGACATGGTCGGTCTGTGGGCGCCCGTCCACTGGTCCGGCGAGCAGAAGAGGCAACTCGTCGACGAGTCCTTCCGGGGCGCGGGCACGGACGCTTTCACCGCGGACCGTTCCACGCTGACCGTGGTCGATCCCATGCGCGTGGACATGTGCAACATCGCCTTCCACGACGTGCACGAACACGTGCCCCTGCCGCCCGCGACCGATACGATCGGCAGCGACTACTTCCTGATCCACCTGGTCCACGACGCCGCACTGCCGGGTGTCCTGCACAACCGGAACATCGTCAACTTCTACACCGGCGAACGCCGCACCGACTCCGGGTTCATGGCGTACCAGCTGCGCTTCGTCAAGTTCCTGCTGTCGATGCTCTACTTCAACTTCGTCTACGACCAAATGGCCCGGACCGGCCCGTCGTTGCTCGACGAACGGGGGCAGGTGCGCACGTCGGCCGTAGCCCTGCTGGCGAGGGAGAGCGCAGGGCTCGACCGGAGTGAGAACGTCCACCGGCTGGACGTCCTCGACGCCGCGTACCGCAAACTGGGCGGCAGATATGCGGAGTTCGCCGACTTCCTGTGGCAGCGCCGCGCACGCCTCCTCGACGAAGCGCGCAGCGACATCGAGGACTTCGCTCTGCTGGTGGAGGCATGGGAGCCGCTGGTGCGGGCGGCCGCACTCACCTCCGTGGTCCCGACGCCCGGGCAGAAACGGTGAGAGCGGCCATGGCGCACGAGTCCGCACCACTGCTCGCCGCCCTGGCGGGCGCGACCGAGGACCGGATCGTCTTCGATCTGACCGGAATCGAAGACCGCTACGACACACTGCGGCGTGAACTGCCCGGCGTCGCCGTCCGATTCGCCATGAAGGCCTGCCCGGTGGACGAGGTGCTCGCCTGTCTGGCCAGGAAGGGCGCCGGAGTCGACGGGGCAAGCCCCCGCGAACTGGAGCAGGCGCTGCGCGCGGGCGTGCCGGTCGGCAACATGCACTACGGCAACACCGTCAAGTCGGACCGGGACATCGCCGACGCCCACCGCCTCGGCGTCAGGGACTTCGCGACCGACAGCGTCGAGGACCTGGCGGCCATCGCGGCCCACGCCCCGGGAGCCCGCGTCTTCTGCAGGCTGGCGACCAGCGGTGAAGGGGCGCTGTGGGGCCTCAGCGACAAGTTCGGCTGCACACCCGCGGACGCGGTGCGCATCCTTCAGTCGGCGCCTGACAAGGGCCTGACACCCTCCGGTCTGTCCGTGCACGTCGGCTCCCAGCAGATGACGGCGGACGCCTGGCACAGCGCCTTCGAGTGCCTGGCGGACGTCCTGATCGCCCTGGGCCGGCGCGGAACAGTGCTGGACCACGTCAACCTCGGCGGCGGTCTGCCGGCCCTCGGCTACCTCGACCGGTACGGCACACCACTGGAGCCTCCGCTGGACAAGATCCTCGCCGTCATCCGCGAGGGAATGCGCCATCTCAGGAAAGTCCACGGCGAGCATCTCGAGTTCGTCATGGAGCCGGGGCGCCACCTCGTCGCCGACCACGGCGCCATCCGGGCCCACGTTGCCCGGCTGGCCGAGCGACGTCGCCCCGACGGCGAGCGCCAGTACTGGCTCTACCTGAGCTGCGGCAAGTTCAACGGCCTCTACGAGATGGACGCGCTGCAGTACCCGCTCGTCTTCCCCACTCACCCTGATGCCGAGTACGTCCCCGCCGTGGTCGCGGGTCCCACCTGCGACAGCGACGACGCCTACACCCAGGGCCACGGCCTCGTGCACGTCCCCCGGAATCTGGCATCCGGCGATCCCGTCTGGGTGCTCGCAAGCGGCGCCTACGCGATCAGCTACACGACCCAGGGCTTCAACGGCTTCGCCCCGCTGCCGTACACCTGCACGGGCGGAGGACGCCCGTGAGCGGCGACGGCGTACACATACGCCACATCAACGACGCCGACTGGGACGCCATCGCGGCGATGGAATCCCGGACCTACACGGAACTCGGCCTCTCGGAGGGGCGCGCGGCCCTGCGGTCCAGGGCGGACGCTTCGCCGGACACCAGTTTCGTCCTGGACGTCGGCACCCGGCCCGCCGGGTACCTGCTGGCACTGCCGTGTCCGCCCTTCAGATACCCGAGCCTCGAACGGGCGGAGGAGCCGGCGGTGCTCTCGCGGAAGGGGGAGCCGACGATGCACTCGCGTACTCCGCGCAATCTGCACCTGCACGACATCGTTGTCGCGGAGCGCCTGCGCGGCAGGGGGCTGGGGCAGCGGCTCCTGAACCACCTGATCCTGACCGCCGGTTCGCGCGGGTTCGAGCGGATCTCGCTGATCGCCGTCGGCTGCAGCGAGCCTTTCTGGTCGGCGCGCGGGTTCAGCGCGTACCCGGGGATCTCCCCGGGCGGTTACGGCGCGAACGCCGTCTACATGTCCAAGGCGATGGCCGATTCGACGAAGTGAGTTGATGTGCGTGTTGCGTGTCCGTGATCCCTTTCACCGCGGCCAGTTGGCCATCGCCGCACTGTTCTGTTCCCTCGGCTTCCAGTACGCCACCTGGGCCTCGCGCATCCCCGCCATCAAGGCGGACCTCACGCTGACCGCGGCCGAGGTGGGGGTGCTGCTGATGGCGGCCGGCATCGGCGCGGTGGCGTCGTTTCCCCTGGTGCCGGTGCTCGTGCAGCGGCTGGGCTCCGCTCGGCTGGCGCTGCTGTCGGCGCTCTGTCTGACCCTGCTGCTTCTGGCACTCGCCGCGGCGCCGGACTATCCGGTCGCCCTGTTGGTCATGGTGGCCGACGGGGTGTGCGTGGGGTGTCTGAACGTGGCCATGAACGCACAGGGAACGGCACTGGAGACCCGGCACGAACGCAACGCCATGGCCCGGCTGCACGCGACGTTCAGCGCCGGCTCCCTGCTCGCGGCGCTGCTCGCCTCCGGTATGACCGCGGTGACCTCCTCCGTCGCGGCACATTTCGGCGTGGCTGCCGTGGTCCTCGTCCTGCTGGTCGCTCTGGCGCACCCCGGTCTTCTCGAAGACGAGGCTCCCGCGGAGGAGGGGCAGAGCAAGAGCCGCACCGGATGGAGCCTTCCGTCCCGGATGACGCTCTGGATGTGCTGTGCCATGGTGTTCGGCACGGTGACCGAGGGCGCCATGAACGACTGGTCCGCCCTCTACATGAGGGAAGTCGCCAAGGCCTCCGCGGAGTTGGCGCCGATGGGCATCGCCGTGGTGTCCGGCATGATGGTGGTGGCCCGGCTCTTCGCCGACGGCTGGCGCAGCCGCTGGGGCGACGGGCGCGTCGTCCTGCTCGGCAGTGCACTGGCCGCCGCCGGGTTGGCCTTCGCCCTGGTGAGCGGGGGAGTGGCGGCGGCCCTCATCGGCTTCGCCTGCGTCGGACTCGGCTGCGCTGCCGTGACCCCTTGCGTCTATGTGGCCGCGGCGAAACAGGGCTCGCAGGCGCTGGCACTGGTCGCCGCGATGGGCACGACGGGTCTGCTGGCCGGGCCACCCCTCATCGGTTTCGTGGCGAATTCGAGCAGCCTGGTGTGGGGCCTGGCAGTGGTCGCGGCAGCGGCGGTCGTGGTCTCCCTGTGCAGTACACAGATCCGGTGGACGCCGGTGAGCGGCTGAGTCATGCCTTGCCGCGCAGCGGGTTGAGGGGGACCGGTCACGAGATGCGGCGGTCCACGCCGGACGCCGACGCCGTCGTCCTGCACCGCGAGGACGTCGGGGAGTCCGCAGACACGGTGACGCCGACCCGGTACTTGCAGGTCCGTTTCGACGTCCCGGCCGGATGAGGGGGTGCGCTCGCCGATGCGCCCTCCTGGCGAGCGCGGGCTCAGAAGGACGGAGCCGACCGCTCGATCCAGTCGTACGCGGCCTGCGCCGTGAACTCCGGCTGCCCGCCGGGGAAGATCAGACCCGCCGTGCGGAACGCCTCGTCGGTCGCGCTCTCGGGCACATAAGGGACGGCGATGCAGCGCATCCCGGCGGCGTGCGCTGCCGCCGCCCCGGGCGGCGCGTCCTCCACCACGACGCAGTCGGCGGGATCCGCGCAGAGCCGGCGCGCCGCCTCCAGGAAGACATCGGGCCTCGGCTTGCCGTGGGCGACCTCCTCGGCGGAGACGAGGGTGTCGATGAACGCGTCGAGACCGGTACCCGCCAGAACCGCCTCGATGGCCGCGCGCGAGGAGCCGGAGGCCACCGCCATCGGTACGCCCACGGCGTGCAACAGCTCCACGAACGTCCGCATCTGCGGGTACACCTCGGTCTTGGCGCGGGCCAGCTCCAGGTAGTTCCGGTTCTTGCCGGCCAGCAGATCCTCGATCGGCGCGTCGAGCCCGTACTCCTCGCGCAGGCGCTCCAGCGTCTCGCGGGTACCGATCCCGATGAAACGCGTGTGGTGCTCCCAGCTGAAGTCGGAGACGCCGTACCCGGCCAGGACCCGGCGCCCCGCCTCGTAGTAGTTGGGCTCGCTGTCGACGAGCGTCCCGTCGAGATCGAAAATGACGGCAGTCCGCGCAGTGCTCATGCACCCCAGCATGCCAACCGGTCGCGGGGAAGGCCCTCAGCGCGCCGTGCGTGTGGCTCTGCCGACCGACTCCACGAGCGGCAGCAGCCGGTGCGGCACACGCTCGCGCAGCGCCGTCTCCGTGCGCGTACGGACCACGCCCGGCAGGTTGATCAGGCGCTGGATCACGTCCTCCAGATGACCGTTGTCACGGGCCACCACCCGGGTCAGCAGATCCCCGCCGCCGGTGATCGAGAACGCCTCGATGATCTCCGGCACCGCCGCCAGGGCGTCGCCCACCTCGTCCAGATGACCCTGCGTGACCTCGATGTGGACGAACGCCAGCACCGGATGGCCGAGGGCGGCCGGGGAGAGCACCGGGCCGGTACCGGTGATCACACCGTCCCGCTCCAGCCGGTCGATCCTGGCCTGCAGCGTGCCGCGCGCGATGCCGAGGATGCGCGCGTACTCCCGCACGCTCGTGCGCGGCTGCTCGATCAGCAGCCGCAGGATGCGGGTGTCCAGCTCGTCGACGGCCATGGTCCGTTGGCCTCCTTCCGGCCCACGAAACGCACTCTCAACGATACCGATGGCCCACTCACCGTTCAGCCGGTTGAGCCACTGTCCGTACGGATGCTCTTTGTGCCCAGAGAGGGCGCTGTGCAGCGCCTGACGGCAACGGAGCCGGACCGGACCCGCGGTGCCTTCGCCATGTCTGCAGAGGTGCGTGAGCGAAGGGGCGGGACCACCGTCGTGAAGAAGTGCGTGATGAGGCTGTTCGTGGCTCCCGACCCCGGTCGGGTGCGCCTACGGATCTCCGCGCGGGCCGTGCTCGGCGTCGCTCCGGCGGTCGCCGCGGCCGAGCTGGCAGGGCTTTCCCTCACCGCTGCCATCACCGGAGGCCTCGCCGCGCTCCTCGCGCTCTTCACCGTCGCCGACCCGACCGTCCGCCGGCAGGCCGTCACCACGGCCCTGCTGCCGGCCGTCGGCTTCCCCACCCTCGTGCTCGCGACGACGCTGCACGGCGTACCGCTGCTGCGGGACGCGTTCTGGCCCGCCGTGGTCTTCCTCGGCGTGTACGCGCGGCGCTGGGCCCGCGCGGACACGAGCTGGGGATCTTCGCGTTCATGATGTTCTTCACCACCCAGTTCCTGCACGCGGTCCCCGCGCAGCTGCCGGAGCTGTACGGCGCGGTGGCGCTGGCCCTCGCCGTGTGCTCCGGAGTCCGCCCGCCGACCTGCTACGTGGGACGATCGGCCCCATGGGCGGTGGCTTCGACACGCGAGGAGACCCGTGAACACCGCGAGCAGTTGCCTGATCGACACCGATGCCCTGTACGACGCCCTGGTGAACCGCCGTATCGCCGGAGCGGGGCTCGACGTGCACGACCAGGAGCCGCTTCGCACGGACAGCCCCTGGCGCTCGCTGGACAACGTCACGATCACCACGCACTACGCCGGTGACACGACGACCACGACGCCGCGTCCGGCCCGGCTCGGTACCGCGGCGGTCAACGCCCGCGAACTGGGGTGGGTGTGAGCGTTGGCGCGTGAACTGGTGCTCGGTGTCGACGCGGGACACACCATGACCAAGGCCGTTCTGTTCGATGCCACCGGCCGACCGGTGGCGCGGGGCAGCGGCATGCTTCCGCTGAGCACTCCTCATCCCCACTGGGTCGAGCGGGACATGGACGACGTGTGGCGTACGGCGCACCAGGCCATCGCCGCCTGTCTTGCCGAGGCGGGCCCGGACGCGGGGCGGGCCGTGGCCGCGGTGGGGCTGGCCGGGCACAGCGACGGCCTGTACGCAGTCGACGAGCGGGGCCGGCCGGTACGGGCAGCGATCATGGCGATGGACACGCGCGCCGAAGCGGTGCTGGAGGAGTGGCGGGGCGCTCCGGTCTGGTCCCGTGCCCTGGAGCTGTCGGGCACGGTGCCCTTCGCGGGTTCCCCGGCCGCCCTGCTGGCCTGGCTCGCCCGCCACGAGCCGGGAGTGCTTCGGCAGGCCCGTTGGCTGTTGTTCTGCAAGGACTGGCTGCGCCTGAGGCTGACGGGCGCGGTGGCCACTGATCCCACGGACGCCAGTGCCTCCTTCACCGACATGCGGCGGGGCGGATACTCGCCGGCACTGCTCGACCTGTACGGCCACGGCACGCTCGCCGACATGCTGCCGCCCGTCCTGGCCTGTGACGCGGTGAGCGGAACCGTCACCCGCGAGGCCGCCGCGCTCACCGGGCTCACCGTCGGCACGCCCGTCGTCACGGGCGCCCACGACGTCGACGCCGCCGCGCTCGGGATCGGCGGCACGGCGCCGGGCGAACTGTGCCTGATCGCCGGGTCGTTCAGCATCAATCAAGTGGTCAGCGAGCGCCCCGTCGTCGATCCGCGCTGGCAGGTCCGTCACTTCGTCCGCCCGGGACAGTGGATGACCATGTCCACCTCACCCGCGTCGGTGGCCAACCTGGAGTGGTTCCTGCGAGCCACGGGCGCACCGGCCGAACAGCGGGACGGCGTCCATGAGACGATCGGCCGCGAGGTCGAGGCGCACCTGGACGGTCCGTCGGAGGTGCTGTTCCACCCGTTCGTCTACGGCTCCCCGCACCCGCATCCCACGTCCGGGACGTTCCTCGGGCTGCGCGGCTGGCACGGCCGCGGCCATCTGCTGCGGGCCCTGATGGAAGGCGTCGTCCTCAATCACCGCTGGCACGTCGACGCGCTGTGCTCGAAGCTGCCGATCAGCGGGGCGGCCCGGCTGACCGGCGGCGCCGCACACAGCGAGGTGTGGAGCCAGATGTTCGCCGACGCTCTGCGACGGCCGGTCGTGGTGACCGACGTGCAGGAAAGTGCCGCCCGGGGCGCGGCCCTGCTCGCCGCCACCGCCGTCGGACTGCTCGACGACGTGACGGACCCGCGCGCCGACGTCGCCTTGCTCAGACGCCACGAGCCCCACCCCGGCCGGATCGCCGTGCTCGAGGAGGCGTACCAGGTGTACCGGGAAGCGCTGGACGCTCTCGGACCGGTCTGGGCCCGCCTGGACACGCCCGGGACGGAGGAGTGAGTCCCGAGATCGAGGAGTGAGTACGGAGCGAGTCCCCGGCGTCGACGGGCACCGGCCGGGCCGGGCCGTGGACGCTACGACGCGGCCGGTACGCCGTCGCTGCGGTACGGCGGCTGGGCGCCTGCGCGGGTGCAGGTGTCGGCCGCGATCTCCACTGCGTACGAAACCAGCCGGGCGAGTTCGCCGGCGCCAAGAGTGTCGACGCCTTCGCGGTCGAGCCGGCCGGTGTGGTGCAGATGGGCGAGCACCCCGGCGGTGAAGGCGTCGCCCGCTCCCACCGTGTCGACGACCCTGACCGCCGGGGCCGGCACATGGACGTGGGCGTCTCGGTCGGCGGCCCAGGCGCCCCGGGAGCCGAACGTGATCAGGACGAGCCCCGCCCCGGACGCGAGCCAGCGGTCGGCCACCGCCTCATAGGGTTCGCCCGGGTGGAGCCAGGCCAGGTCCTCGTCGCTCGCTTTCACCACGTCGGCGAGCGCCACCCACTCGGCGAACCGCCGGAGGTAGGCGGCACGGTCGGTGACCAGGCCCGGCCGTACGTTCGGGTCGAGGGACACCAGCCGTCGGCCCGCCTCCCGGCGCAGGAGTCCGTCGAGGGTCGAGGCCAGGGGTTCCAGCAGCAGTCCCAGCGAGCCGAGGTGCAGCGCGGCCCCGGGTGGCAACGCGCCGCCGCCCGGGAGGGCGGCGAGGTGCTCGGGCCGCAGGCCGCGGTCGGCGGCGCCGTTGGCGTGGAAGGAGTAGGCGGCCGACCCGTCGTCGCGCAGGAGCACGGCGGCGAGGGTGGTGGGGTCGGACGTCGGCAGCAGATGGGTGAGCCGGTTGCCGGATGCCGCGAGGTGTGCGCGCAGGAGGTCGCCGAAGTGGTCGTCGGAGATGCGCGCGAGCAGCGCCGCGGGGACTCCCAGGCGGCCGAGACCGGCGGCGACGTTGAGGCAGGAGCCGCCCGGGCGCGGCTGGAAGGCCGCGGCGCCGTCGGCCGTGCGGGCAGGTGTGAGGTCCACC
>NZ_JBSGZO010000287.1:0-11111 GCF_053611045.1 Streptomyces sp. NPDC054841
CCAGCCTGAGACCCGGGGTTCGGCGCCGCTCACCACCCTTCCCCCCTACCTGCGCGGCCTGCTCAATGATGGCCGGAGTGCTCCTCGTTCCCCCCACTGCCACCACTGCTCCCCGCGTGCTGGTCATGTGACGAGGCGGTCTCCACGGTCCCACCGAGCCGGCCGCGCAGCGCTGTCACCACCTTCGGCTCACCGACCGCGACCCACTTCCTGCCGACGAGATACGAGCCGCCGTAGTCATTGGCCTCGTTGATCCACTCGCGCTGGCCGCGGTCGGTGGCGAAGGTGGCGAGCACATACTTGCCGTCCTTCGTCGTGCAGTTGGCCTGCCGGAGCTCTTTCGCATCCGTCTGGATGTTCGGCTCGCATTCGGCCTGCTTCGCCAGCTGTTCCAGGGTCCCCGTCGCCGTCTTCGGCACTTCGGGGGCCTCTTCGTCGTTCGCGCCGCATGCCGTGAGGGCCGTGACGGCCGTCAGGGCCAGTGCGGCCAGGGCTATCTGTGCCGTAGGGGTGAATCGGGCTCGTTCCGTACTCATCCGGCCATCGTGCCCGCTCGGCACCCTGGCGCGCTGCCGAACTCCGAGTAACGTGCCGCGCGACGCACACGCACCTGTTGTCTCACGAGCAACACGGAGGAGCGCCGATGACCGGACTGTCGAGACGTTCGCTGCTGGGCACGGCCGGGGCGATCGGGGTGGGTACGGCCTTCGCGTCCCCCGCGTCGGGGGCCTCCGTCGGCCCGAACGCGGGGGCGGCTGCGGGGACGGCCGCGGCCCGGGCCGCGCTCCACAGGCTCCTCCCCGCGCACGCGCGACAGTTCCGGCTCACGGCCCTGCACGGAGAGCCGGGCTCCGAGCGTTTCCGGGTCTCCGGCACCACGGGGCGTGTCGAGGTCGCGGGCACCGGCCCGGCCGTGCTGCTCACCGGCGTCCACTGGTACCTCAAGTATGTGTGCGGAGCCCATATCTCCTGGTCCGGTACCCAACTGGACCTTCCGGAGCGGCTGCCCGCGCCGGATCGCGTCCTCGAACGCGAAGCCACCGTCCCGCACCGGTTCGCCTTCAACGACACCCATGACGGCTACACCGCCCCGTACGCCGACTGGCCCCGCTGGGAGCGGCTGATCGACGTCCTCGCACTGCACGGCTGCAACGAGGTCCTCGTCACGGCCGGCCAGGAGGCCGTCTACCACCTCCTCCTGCAGGACTTCGGCTATTCCGGCACCGAGGCGCGCACCTGGCTGCCCGCCCCTTCCCACCAGCCGTGGTGGCTGCTGCAGAACATGAGCGCGTACGGCGGCCCGATGAGCCCCGAGCTGATCGCGAAGCGCGCCGAGCTGGGCCGGCGGATCGCCGTACGGCTGCGCGAGCTCGGCATGTCCCCCGTCATGCCCGGCTACTTCGGCACCGTCCCCGACGGATTCGCCGACCGCAATCCCGGCGCGCGCACCGTCCCGCAGGGCAACTGGTCCGGCCTGCGGCGTCCCGACTGGCTCGATCCGCGCACCGAGGCCTTCGAGCGGGTCGCCGCCGCGTTCTACCGCCACCAGCGGGATCTCTTCGGTGAGGTGCGGCACTTCAAGATGGATCTGCTGCACGAGGGCGGCTCGGCGGGCGACGTGCCCGTACCCGACGCCGCCCGCGCCGTCGAGCGTGCCCTGCGGACCGCCCGCCCCGGCGCGACCTGGATGATCCTCGGCTGGCAGGCCAATCCTCGCCGCGAACTGCTCGACGCCCTCGACAAGCGGCATCTGCTCGTCGTCGACGGGCTCTCCGATCTGGATTCCGTCAAGGACCGCGAGAAGGACTGGGGAGGCGCGCCCTACGCGTTCGGCACGATCCCGAACTTCGGCGGGCGGACCATGCTCGGCGCCAAGACCCACACCTGGACGGAGCGGTTCACGGCGTGGCGCGACAAACCGGGCTCCGCCCTCGTCGGCACCGCCTACATGCCCGAGGCCGCCGAGCGCGACCCGTTGGCGCTCGAGCTGTTCTCCGAGCTGGCGTGGCGCGAGGAGACGATCGACCGCGACGAGTGGTTCGCGGCGTACGCCGATCTGCGCTACGGCGGCCGGGACGAGGACGCCCGCGCCGCGTTCGCCGCGCTGCGGGACTCCGTGTACCGGATCAGCAGCCGCGACGGCCGCCCGCACGACTCGATCTTCGCCGCCCGGCCGTCGCTGACCGCGGCTTCCGGCACGTACTACGCCACCCACACGCCCGCCTACAACGCCGGCGTGCTCGACCAGGCCTTCGCGGCGCTGCTGGGCGTACGGGAGCGGCTGCGTGGGTCCGACGCGTACCGCTACGACCTCACCGACCTCGCCCGTCAGGCGCTCGCCAACCGCTCCTGGCAGTTGCTGCCGCACCTCGATGCCGCCTACGCCCGCGGAGATCTCGCGACGCTGCGCACCCTGGCGCGGCTGTGGCTGAAGCTGATGCGGCTCAGTGAGGAGATGAGCGGGTCGCACCGTGCCTTCCTGCTCGGGCCGTGGCTGGACGACGCGAAGCGCATGGCCTCGTCGGACACGGAGCGGGCGGAGCTGGAGCGCACCGCGCGGGTCCTCGTCACCACCTGGGCGGACCGGGTCACCGCCGACAACGGCCGGCTCGCCAACTACGCCAACCGCGACTGGCAGGGCCTGATCGGGGACTTCCATCTGCCGCAGTGGCAGGCGTTCCTGGAAGAGCACGAGGACGCGCTGGCGCAAGGCAGGCCGCCCAGGACGTTCGACTGGTACGCCGTCGAGGAGCCGTGGACGCGGGAACGCAGCGGCTTTCCGCTGCGGCCGCTCCACGATCCGTACCGCACGGCGCGCCGGGTGTACGAGGTGCTGTCCCGGGCCCCCTACCAGGGCACCGTCGCCCTCACCGCCAGGCCCGCGGTGCTGGAGCCGGGCGGAACCGCAGAGGTCACCGCGGTCTTCCGCAATGTGAACGGGCTGCGCGCCACGGGCCCGGTGGACGTCGGCCTCACCGGCCTCGGCGAGCAGCCCGCCCGGTTGCTGCCGCCGGTTCCGGCGGCCGGTTCGGCGACGGCGGCCTGGACGGTCCAGGCACCGCCAAGGCCGCTCACCTCCCCGCTGGAGCCGCTCCCGTACGAACTGCGCACCACCTACGGCCCGCAGGGCGAGGACCCGGTCACCGCCGTCCAGCGGGGGAACCTGCACATCGCCGGGCCGCTCGCTGCCGGGTGGCGTACGTATGCGAGCAACAGCGCCGTGTTCGGGCAGCTGGACGGGCGTTTCGCGATCAACGGCAGCGGCGTCGACCTGTGGCAGGCGACCGAGCAGTTCGGCGCGCTCTACCGGCAGGGCGCGCTGCGGGACGGCGGAAGTCCGACGCTCCGGGTGGACACCCAGCCTGCGACGGGTCCCTGGGCCCGGGCGGGCATCGTCGTACGCAACAGCCTGGCGACGACCGGCTCCCCGGGCTTCGTCAATCTCGCGGTCACCCCGGCGAACGGTGTGGTGCTCTCGTACGACTCGACCGGCGACGGCACGCTCGACGCCTACCGGCGCGTCCCGGGGGTGCGGGCCCCGGTGCTGCTGCGACTGAGCCGCGAAGGTGACCGGTTCACCGGCGCGTTCTCCACGGACGACGGCAGCACCTGGCGCCTGGTCGCCACGGTCCCGGTGCCGGGCGTGGCGACGGCACAGGACGCGGGACTGTTCATGACGGCGGCGCACGGCGGCACCGGGGCGCGGGGCACGGTCGAGTTCAGCGGGCTGTCGGGGTGGCCGTCGGCCTGAGCCGTACGCCGGGTGTCGTCGACTAACGTTTCCCCTCCAATCACTAGAAATCGCCCGCTGGAGACTGCCGTCATGACCGCGATCCCCGCCACCACCGTCGCCAACCTCCGCGATCTCGGCTCCACCCCGCTGTCCGGCGGGCGGGTCGGTCAGTCCGGCGCCGAACGCGGCTGGAGTCGTAGGCACGGAACAAGCCCTGGGGAGCAGCCTGCCGTTCGTCGCGACGACCTGCGCCGTCGGTTGTACGGCGGCGGCACGCGCGGCCCCCCGCCTTGGGTGTCGCGTGGCGCACTGCGAGCACCCGTAGCCGCTAGAAGTGGTCGGGCAGCCAGGGTTCGAGGTCTGCCGTACTGCGGACGAGGGACGCGAGCGCCTTCTCCGACACGGCATGGAGCCCGGCCATCCGGGCCGAGGCGGCGGACCTGTAGCCACCGGCGTACCAGACCGCGAGCTGGCGCCGGGTGAAGGTCACCTGTCCTTCGACCTGGGTGGGGGTGATCTCGGCCGCTCCGGCCTTCACCTGGAACATCCAGCGGTCCCAGGAGTCGCCGGTCTCGTTCTCGATCTCGATCGGGACGGCGGTGGTGAGGTCGGCGGGCCAGCCACGAAGTCGGACGGCCTCGGGGACGTCGAGGATGCGCAGCATCCAGGGGTGCCAGGACTCGGCGATGGGCCTGAAGCGGTGGAGGTTGTGCAGCAGGGTGGGATAGGGCGGCAGGGCTCCGCGACGGAACTCGATGGTCTCGGCGCGGGTGTTGTGGCGGCCGAGGAAGGCGAGCATGGCCGCCGCGGTCGGCTGACTCGCCGCCCAGAAATCGTGGACGACGAGGCTCATGCCGTGACGCTCGCGCCGCTTCGTGGCCAGCGACAGCACTCCGGCTGTGGAATGGCCGGGCCTGTTGAAGCGGTACGTGGTCAGGGCGCTCTTGCTCTCCTTCCAGGCGGACCACCAGGCGGGCCGGAGCACGGGGCCGTTCCACTGCCGGGCAAGGTCCCTCTGGAGCGCCTGGGCGTCTTCGGTGAGGCCGTACTCGATCTCGAAGTCCTCGCCGGAGAACGACGTCTTGAGGTCGTCGGTGGCGACGGTCCAGGCGAATACCTGCACCGGGGCCTCCCAGCCGAGCCGGCGGGCGTAGCCGTTCGAGGATGTGGAGTTCGCGGAGATCACCGCGCCCCGCTCCTGAAGGGGCCGCAGCCGCTCGGCTCGACGTTGTGGAGCTGGCGGTCTGCGGGGATGCCGAGCTGGCGGGCGGTGAAGCCCGTGATCCGGGCGTTGGCCTGGTGCGGCACGAGTCGCTCGACGTCGTCCAAGGCCCAGCCGGCCGCCGCTGCGGCCTGGCGGGAGGCGGTGGACATGCGGTCGGCGGCGTGACGGAAGACCTCGGCGCCTTCCATCCGCAGGGCGCCGGGGCGCGGGGCCCGGATCAGGTCGGCGTGTGTGCCGTCGCTGCCGAGCAGTACCGGCCCGAGTGCCCCGCTCTCTGCCACGGTGCCGCGCCGCAGGACTACGGCGCCTGCTCCGTCGCCGAACAGGGGGACGGTCGTACGGTCGTCGGGGGCGGGGAGGGCTGCGAGCCGGTCCGCGCCGATGACGAGGACGGCCTCCGCCGTGGCGGCCGCGATGAGTCCGGCCGCCGTCGCCAGGGCGTAGAGGAAGCTGGTGCAGCCCGCCGCGAGATCGAATGCAGGGATGCCGGTCAGGCCGAGCCGGGTGGCCACGGCGGGGGCGGTGGCGGGGCAGCACCGGTCTGGGGTGGTCGTGGCCAGTACCAATGCCTGTACCGGCACGGATGAGGAGCGGGCCAGGGCTTCCGTTGCGGCTTGGACCGCCAGGTCCTCGGTGGTGAGGTCGGTGCCGGCGATGTGCCGCTGGGCGATGCCGGTACGGGAGCGAATCCACTCGTCCGTCGTGTCCAGCCGGGCGGTCAGGTCGGCGTTGGTGACGACCGTTTCCGGCAGGGCTGCCCCGATGCCGCACAGGACGGCGGCCCGCTCGCCCGGCCCGGCCGCGCCGGGTGCGTCGTGGGTGGTCATCGGGCCTCCTTCAGCTGCCGGGCGACGTCGGCGATGAGGTCTTCCTGGCCCGCGACCACTTGCCGCTCGCCGAGCGCGAGGAACAGATCGAGCGGGTCGACGCCCTCACGCCGGGCGGTTGCCAGCACCGGCTTCTTGAAGCCGGAGAAAACCCCGGCCAGGCCGCTGACGAGGCTGACCGAGTCGATGACCGGCTGGGTCTTCATCAGCCGCGCTTCGGCGACGTCCGCCGCGTGCAGGACCTTGCGCAGCCCGATTCCGGTGTCAAAGCCCCGGCGTTCCAGTACGGCCACGAGGACTTCGAGCTGGGTGTTCCCGGCGCCGGCGCCGAAGCCTCGCGCGGTGGCGTCGATGATCAAGGCTCCGGCCTCGATCGCGGCGATGGAGTTCGCCACGGCCAGGGAGAGGTTGTTGTGGCCGTGGAAGATCACAGACACGTCGACCGCCCTGGCGATGGCGTGGACGCGTTCGATCACGTCGGCCGGGAGGTAGTGGCCGGCGGAGTCCATGATGCCCACGGCCTGCGCGCCGAACTTGGCGAGCAGGGCGCACTGTTCGGCCAGCTGGCCGGGGCTGGCCATGTGGCTCATGAGCAGGACGCCCTGGGCCTCGGCCCCGAGGTCGCGTACGGCGCCGAGGTGGCGTTCGGTCACGTCGGCCTCGGTGCAGTGCGCGGCGATCCGCACCACGTCCGCCCCGTGCGCCACGGCGGCGTGCAGGTCGTCGGCGGTGCCCCAGCCGGGGGCCATGAAGACGCCCATCCTGGAATCGGTGAGGGCTTCGCGGACGACCTTCAGCATCGACGCGTCGGGGAGCTTGGCCCGCCCGATCTGGAGGCTGCTGGCGCCGAGGCCATTGCCGTGGCCGACTTCGACCACCGGCACCCCGGCGGCGTTGGCGGCTGCGGCGTAGTCGCGGAGCTGGACGGCATCGAGCTGGTGGCCGACAGCGTGGTGGCCGTCGCGGAGGGTGGGGTCGTGGATCAGTACCTGGGGCCGATGGCCGCTGGTGGATACGTCCATGGGAGATTCCTTCACCGGGACGGGGCGGCGGCGTGCTGCTCGGCGAGCAGCAGGGCGGCGCCGTTGATGATGTCGAGATTTCCGGCGTACTTGGGAATGCGGCCTCCGGTGGCGGTCACCTGAACCGCGACCGAGATCCGCCCGTCCTGCACCTCGACGGAGTTCACCGCGAACCCGGGCGCGAACGCCCGGACTTCCTCGGCGGCGGATGCGACGGCGGCGCCGACCGGGCCGGGGCGCAGATCGGGCGCCAGTACAGTCATGACCACCCGGAACAGCGGCGCCGGCCGCGCGGGGCTGAGGTTGACCATCACCTTCACCTGGTGAGTGCCGGTGAAGGAGCGGATCGCGGCCTGGGTGGTGGCGATGTACTGATCGAGGTTGAGCCGGGTGGCCCGGCCCGCGCTCGTGCTCGCCCCGGTGGACACCACCTCGATGTAGGCCGGGGTGCAGTGCTGGGCCACGGCGTGCAGAACCGGGATGGCCGCCTGGCCGCCGCAGCTGACCAGGTTGATGTGCCGGTGTGCGGCCGCCTGACCTCCGTTGACGGTCGGCACGATGACCGTTCCGAGCTGCGTGGGGGTGAGGTCGATCAGCGTCGTGCCGGTCTCACGCAGGGCCTCCCAGTGATCGGCGTGGACGTCGGCGTTCGAGGCGTCGAAGACCACATCAAAGGGGCCGGACTCCAGCAGGGCGGCGATTCCGCCGGAGGTCGTCGCGCACCCCATGTCGGCCGCCCGCACAAGTCCCAGGCTCTCTCTGCTGCGACCCACCACCAGGCGCAGGTCCAGGCTCTTCGAGCTCTGGATCTTGTCGGCGAGATCGATCCCGATCAGTCCCGCGCCGAGCACCGCGACGCTCGTGCGTCGTTCGTCAGCAGCCATGGGCTGTCCCTTCTTCGTGGATGACGTACGTGATGGCGGGTACGGCCGCCCTCGGCCGCGAGGGTCAGGTGACGCGGAGCTCCACCGGGGGCAGATGTGCCGAGTGAGCCCGCACCGTCGAATCGACTTCGAGGGGGAGGCTGGCGTGCACCGCCCCGGCCAGGACCAGGTCCCCGGCCTTCAGGCCGGCGCGGAAGCGGGCCAGCCGGTCCGCGAGCCAGACCAGCGCACGGAACGGATCTCCGAGTACCGCCCGGCCCTCGCCCGTGGCCACGGCCGTGCCGTCCACGCTCACCACCAGCGACTCGGCGGCCAGGTTCACGTCCGGGTCAAACGGGACCATGGCGCCGGTGACGACGCGTGCGCAGGACGCGTTGTCCGCGATGCTGTCCGCCACGGTGATCCGCCAGCCCGTGAACCGTGTGTCGATCACTTCCAGGGCGAGGAACACCCCGGCCACGGCCCTCCGGGCGGCTTCCAGATCGATGTCCGGGCCCGCCAGGTCGCGGCCGAGCCGGAAGGCGATCTCCGCCTCCACCCGCGGCTGCATGAGCTCGCTCCGGACCAGGCTGCTGCCGCTGGGCAGCACCATGTCGTCCAGGAGGACACCGGAATCCGGCTCGCCGACCCCCATCTGCTCCTGCATGGCCTGGGAGGTCACCCCCGCCTTGTGCCCGATGACGCGGGCCCCACCCGCGATCCGCCGCGCGACCCCCGCCGCCTGGACCCGGTAGGCGTCTTCAAGGGCCAGTCCGCCCCGACGCTCGGTCAGTGAAGCCACCGGAACCCGGTCGCGCTCCGCGGCCCGCAGGGCCGTCGCCTCGTCGCTGATCCACCGAACTCGCCGATCATCCAAGGAGATCCCTCCCAAGGGGTATCCGTGCGCTTGTCGGAGAAAGGGCGCAGGAGCAGATCCGGGGCGGGGCGCCGCCCACAGGCCACCGGGGCCGGGGCTCGGCTCTGCCGAGCGCCCAGGGCGTCCTGGCCTGATGAAGAGTCAACCCGCGACGGGTTCACGGCGGTACGGTGGCGGGCAGGCCAAGCGGTATATCGCGTATATACGGGCAGGTGCTCATGACCACACGCACGCCGAACCAGCTACTCCGCGACCTCGTCGCCGAGTCCGGCCTCACCTACGAAGCCTTAGCCAAGGCCGTGCGGGCGGTCGCCGCCGAATGCGGCGCCGCCTTGCAGACCAACAAGAGCGCGGTGGAGCACTGGATCGCCGGAGCAACGCCCCGGGGTGACACCGGCCGCTACCTTGCCGTCGCCCTGTCCCGGCGCCTGGGCCGCCTCCTGACCCTCGCCGAACTCGGCCTCCCCGCCGCTGCGGGCGAAGCGGACAATGACACCATCGGGCTGTCCCTCGGAGACGACCCGTTGGACGCCTTGTTACCGATGTGGAGGTACGAATTGGACCGCCGCCGCTTCCTGACGGCCTCCGCCTACTCCGTGGCCGCCGCAGCCCTGCCGCTCTCCCACGTCCACGAGATCGCCGCCCGCACCGCCGCGGCCCGCACCGGCCACACCGTCGGCATGCAGAGGTCGCCGCCGTCCGCGACATGATCCGCGCCTTCTCCGAGATGGACGAACGCCACGGCGGACAGCACGGCCGCAGCGCTCTGGTCACCTACCTCCGCGACGACGTCGCCCCGCTGTGCCGGGCACGCTTCCGCACCGACGAGGTCCGCCAGCAGATGCTCTCGGCCGCCAGCCGCGGCGTTCACCTCCTGGGGTGGAAGAGCTACGACGCAGGCCAGCAGGGACTCGCCCAGCGTTACTACCTCCAGTCCTACGCGCTGGCCGCCGAGTCCGGCATCCCCGGGCAGGACGGGTTCGTGATGCGCACCATGGCCATGCAGGGCCTCAAACTCCACCGCCCCGAGCACTGCCAGGGCCTCGCCGAAACGGGCCTGAACCGCGCCAAGGGGCGGGTGGACGCCGAGACCGAAGCCCTCTTCCGCGTGGTCCACGCGCACACCCTGGCCAAGATCGGCAAACGCCGTGGCGCCCTCGCCGAGGCCGAACAGGCTCGCACCCGGCTAGTCGGCGCCCCCGGCGATGAGGTCGCCTTCTGGGCCCTGACGTGGGGCCCGCCGGCAGCCTCCGTGTACTCCCGCACCGCCAAGGTCCACGAAACCCTGGGCGACCACCAGGCCGCAGCCGAGCAGTACGCCCTCGCCGCCACCGCCCGCCCGGCCGAGACCTACGCCCGGATCGTCGCCCTCGACCTGGTCGCGGGCGCCGAGATGCACCTCAAGCGCGGCGGCATCGAGCAGGCGTGCGCCACCTGGCACCGGGCGATCGACCACATGGACGGCGTCCGCTCCGTCCGCACCCGCAAGGCAGTCAGCCGCATGAGGGGCGACCTCGCCCGCTTCCGGGCCCGCGGCCTGCGGTGTGCGGCCGAACTCGACGAACGCGCCCGCGACTTCCTCGCCAACGGGTGAGTCAGGCGCCGTGTCGCAGCGGCGCCCGCGTGTACCGGCGGACGACCGGCTCCAGGTAGTCCGCGTGCGGACCGACCAGGCCGGCCAGCTCGTCCGGGGATCGCACAAGCGCGATCTCATCGAGTTCGGGTTCACGGCCCTGGGCACGCTCCGCCCTCGCCGCAGCGGCGAAGCCCTCACGCACCACTGACTCCGGCAGGGCCGGGGCGAGGTAGGTCAGACCAACGCTGCTGTTCTCCCCGCGGGTAACCGCCCACAGCCGCAACGCCTCGGGGCCCGTGTCGATCCCCATCTCCTCGACCAGCTCCCGCGCCGCCTGCCCGCACAGTGCGGCCTCATCCAGAGCTTCGCCGTCTTGGGGCGGCTCTACCGAACCTCCCGGCAGCTGCCAGCGGCCCGGGGCGGCCGTGGACGGCGACATCCTCGCCGCCAGTACACGACCGTCATCGGTCGGCTGGACGACGTTCACGAACAACGACGGCAGCGCGGTGGCACTCAGAACCCGGCGCAGGGCGTAGTGCCGGTAGGTCACCCGCGCCCAGGAGAGGCGCAGGGCGTGCGGCCCGGTCCATCCCAGTTGCGCGCACGCCACCACCGGCCCGTCGAAGAGGGTCGGGTTGGCCTGAACCGCCATGTCCCACACACGGTCTCTGGCCGATTCATCCTCGGGTGACAGCGGCGGCGCTTCAACCTCCACTAGGTGAAGCCGTTGCACATCGAAGAGGTCAAGACCCACGGGGGGCAGCGTCTCGGTCACCGGCTCATCGTAGAGCCCGTAGCCTGGGCGAACGGGAGCACGCCCAGCGACGGATCAGCGCAGTAGCGACGGCCAGTTCACCGTTTTCCCCGGGCTACGGCACGTTTCCGGCGTACTCCGGAACCGGCGCGAATCGCATCTGATGCGAACTGGGCGCTCGTTGCGCCGCGTTGGCCGATCGGGCGTAAGGAAGCCGCTGATCAGTGAATTGAG